>JALUWF010000062.1 GCA_027019785.1 Mariprofundus sp.
TCGTCGGCGGCACGGATGGTCTGGTTCACATTTCCCAGATTGCCAACCACCGCGTTGAAAAGGTGGCTGATGAACTGAAAGAAGGTCAGGAAGTGCGCGTCAAAGTGTTGGATGTGGATCGAAATGGTCGAATCCGCCTGTCCATGAAAGCGCTGCTCGAAGAGAATGCTGATAGCTAAGGATTAAATCAATCAGCGTAAAAAGAGGCGGGCAATTGCTCGCCTCTTTTTTGTGCTATTGTTGTAGATATGATGATAAACAGGGATTCATCACACACCAATTTCCTTGCGCATCCTGATATACTATATCATCTTTTTTCAGTTGCTTAATCGCAGTGCGCACGGTGGAGCTTGCAAGCCCAACGTGATCAAGAAATAGTTTACTGCCAAGAGATTTCTCCGGACTTAACGCCAACACCGAGACAACAGCTTTTTGAGCCAGACTTAAATTGGTCATCATTTCAGCGATATTCGAACTTTCTTCCTCGATAATGGTTTGCCAACCCGCCATGGTAGTCTTGATGTTTGGTACACGATCCATGTTCCATAGCTCAGAACAAAGTTTGTTAACATAGTGGGGGTGGCAGGCTGTAAGCTGAAGTATGACATCGATAACATCAGCATCTATTTGTTTGCCCCATTGAACTTTAGATGCTTCTTCAAGATGCAGGTGATAATGCGTTGGCTTGATGCGCTGAAGCCGCATAATGTGACACATATGATAAAAGGGGCGTGTTTTATCGATAAACATAGCTTCCAGCATCTGCCTATTTGAGCCTAAAAATACACATGAGATGTTGCTGGTTTGTTGAATTGCTTCGCGTATCTCTGCCTCAATCGCATGGTTTTGTGACAACCTGGATATTTCTTGAAACTCATCTATTTCAAGCATCACTTTCCAACCAGCATTTTCAGCCTGCTTATCGAGTGCCGTCAGGATATTTGATATGCCCATCAGTGTATCCGTTGTATTCTTCCGTGTACCTGAAAAGCCAATACTGAAGCCATCGAGATTTAAACTCAGCGAGAAACCAATCTGATGCAAAGAAGCAGCAAGTTTTTTCATATCTCCAGCAAGCATAAAAGGACAGATTTTACTTAAAGCCTGACTTACGCCAGCAATAATTTTATCTGCTACAACATCAACATTCCATGCCGATAGCATAGATATTCTAACGGCCAATTGTTTTTGTTTGTCGTTTGCCCAGCGTTCTGCAACACGTCTGGACAAACTGCTCTTTCCATAGCGGCGTGGTGCGATCAGTACTACATGAGCAGACTTGTTTATATAATCAAGAAGCTGTTGTTGTTCATCCTGTCGGTCACAAAATGCAGAGCCTTTTGCAATCGCCAAGGGAAATAAATCCTTTTTCATAACACACCTCACGGCTTACTCTACACAGGAAAGGTTACCGTGCAATATTACGCGGCGTAATAATACGCCGCGTAAGATTACACACCTCCATCTTTTGAACCTGAGCAGGGTAGTTGCATTAACATAACCTGGATCGTGTGAACGAAGTGAACTACGGTGCGGTTTGTTTGTTGGGTAACCCCTGAGTGGGTGCCAGACACAGTCCTAAAAATACTTTTATTGTTTCAGTTGTTGGTTTTATTCGCGTGTATTTGCGTCCACAAGGTGAATGTCGCTTGCGACAGAGAGGGTACCCTGGGGTATTAGCGGTTCGTTTGAAAGTTTGGTCTTGGGTTGTATGAGAAAGAACACAGCAAGACCAAGGTCGAACCGCGAATACACACGAATGAACACGAATAAGTGGATCCCCGATACAGGCATTCGGGGATGACTCTATGATATTTTCTCAAAAGTGTAATGAAACACTGATGATTTTAATGCGATCGCCCTAGTCCCCAGGGGAGCCTCTCTTGCTTCGCAATTCACTTTCTGTACTCTGTGGAGAATAGGCTTTTAATGTAAAAAAACGGGCGGTTTATGAGCAACAGCTTTTATCAGGAAACACAAGTCACCGATGGGCCACTGGTGCTTAGTTATGCCATGCCGGCGGCGCAGAGCGTGGCGCTGGGCATTTTTATTGATGTCGGTAGTCGCGACGAGTCTGAAACAGAGGCCGGCATCAGCCATGCGCTGGAACATATGCTGTTCAAGGGTACGAAACAGATGAATGTGCATCGGCTGGCCGAGAAACTCGATGAACTGGGCGGCAATGCCAATGCATTCACTTCGCGCGAACGCACCTGTTTCCATCTGCATGTGCTGCACGAACACTGGCAGGAAGCATTATCGCTGCTGACAGATATGGTGCGTGAGCCGGCTCTGCCCGAAGCCGAATGGCAGCGTGAACGGGAAGTCATTTTTGCTGAAATGGCCATGGTCGATGATACGCCTGAAGAGTGGATTATGGATCAGCATGTCGCGGCTCTGTTTCCCGATCATGTGCTGGGACGCCCTGTGCTGGGCAATCATGATGCCTTAAATGGTTTGAATGCAGATGATTTAAGAAACTATTTACACCGGCATTATAGCGCTGGCCGTCTGTTAATTACCGCTGCCGGCCATATTGATCACAGCCAGCTCGTTGATGCCGTGGCGGCGCTTGATTGGCAGCACGACAGCGACAGAGGCATCCACAGACAGCCGCCAGCCGCTTTGGCACATGGCGTGCAGGCGCTAACACGGGACGGCGAACAGGCGCAGATGATTGTATCATTTCCCGGCATCCGGGCCGATGCCGGCGAACGAGCGCAGGCATGGCTGGCCAACCAGCTTCTGGGCGGCGGCATGAGTTCCCGACTGTTCCGCGAGGTGCGCGAAAAACGCGGTCTGGCCTATAGCATCGGCTCGCATCTGAGTATGTTAAGCGATACCGGCATCTGGAGCATGACCTGCGGCATGGAGCCATCCCGCGCCGTTGATTGCGTAACCATCATGCAAGACGTGCTGGGTTCGTTTGCAGGTAGCATGGATCACGCAGAAGCAACACGCGCCAAACGGCAACTGGAAGTGCAGTTTCGCATGGGACTGGATTCGGTCGAAGGGCAAATGCTGTATCTGGGCGGCAGGCTGGATGAGCAGAGCCTGTTATCGCCACTGCAATGGCTGGCTCGCATCAGCGCAGTGGATGTGGCGGTGCTCACAGACTGGAGCGAGACACACCTCACACAAGCAGGATTGTGGAGTATTGCCGCACCAGAGCAGGCGCTGGATAAAATTTCTGATAGAATTCGCATATGTTAGCACCCTCCTTTACCCACAAGTCACGCCATAGATCCCTTACCGATGGGGGTGTAGCCTAGTGTTAGCCACCATTCGGGAAGATATTCACACCGCCTTTGACCGTGATCCGGCCACCCGGACGACATGGGAAGCGCTGACCTGCTACCCTGGCCTGCATGCCATCTGGATGCACCGACTGGCGCACGCCTGCTGGAAGGCGGGTTTGCTCTGGCTGGGGCGTTTTATCTCGCATATCACCCGCTGGCTGACCGGCATTGAAATTCATCCCGGCGCAACTATCGGCAGGCGTTTCTTTATCGACCACGGCATGGGTGTCGTGATCGGCGAAACCACCGAGATCGGCGATGATGTCACCCTCTATCACGGCGTCACGCTCGGCGGCACGACATGGGAAAAAATTAAACGCCACCCGACCTTGCAGGACGGCGTGATTGTCGGTGCCGGTGCCAAAGTGTTGGGCGCGATCACCATTGGCGAGCAATCGCGCATCGGGGCCAACTCGGTTGTATTTAAGGATGTGCCGCCCCACTCCACCGTCGTCGGCATTCCCGGCACGGTCGTAGCTACCACCGAATCACTGATTGAAGACGGAAAAATCAATCTTGATCACCATCTGCTGGCCAACCCTGTGGCTGAGGCGCTTGGCCATGTACTGAAAATGATTGATGACGTGAATGCGCGCGTTGATGCCTTTCATCCGGATACAAAAGGAAAACCGGCCAGAACCAGCGACAATCTGGAAAAAGATCGTTTAAGCGAACAGGAAAAACTGGAACGCTTCCTCGGCGGGGGAATATGATTGTACGTAAGTGGTAACAGGGATTTGGCTACATGGTAAATCGGGTGACATTGATGAGGATGCTTTTTTTTACGGCGTTATTGCCCGATTATCTTTCTGGCCATGGGTTGGTAGCTTTATCCTGAAATCGTATATGCCGAATGCATGACAAATAAAACTGGAGGAATCCCTGTGACAGTCATGATGCGCAACCCATGGGGGCAGCTGATTATTTCTGGCATATTGCTGCTGTGTCTGCTGCCATCTTATGGCTATGCGGCAAATGAGAAGATCAGCCTGCAACTGAAATGGAAACATCAGTTCCAGTTTGCCGGCTATTATATGGCTCTGGAGAAAGGTTATTATCGTGATGCAGGCCTGGACGTCACCCTGATTGAAGGTGGACCCGGTCGATCTTCGATTGAGCATGTGGTGAATGAACAGGCCGCCTATGGCATCACCAGCACCGGCGCACTGATCGAACGCAGCCGAGGTAAAGCAATCAGGGCAATTGGGGCAATCTTTCAGCACTCACCGCTGGTATTGCTGGTCAAAAAAGATTCGGGCCTCAAAAAAATAACCGACTTGCGCGGCAAACGTATCATGTTGCAAAAAGACTATCAGAATGCCGGTATTGCCGCCGCCCTGAAAGAGGCAGGCATTCACGGAAAAGATTTTATCCGGCAGGACATCAGCTATAACATTCAGGATCTGATAACCGGTAAAACCGATGCCTTTGCCGCCTATGTGACCGATCAGCCGCACCAACTGAAGATGCTCGGCGTGCCCTACCGCATCTTTTACCCCAAAGATCAGGGCGTGGATTTTTATGGCGATATTGTGATCACCTCCGATGCAGAGATTCGCAAACATCCGCAACGCGTGCTCGCCTTTATGCAGGCCACAGAGCATGGCTGGAATGATGCGCTGGAACATATCGATGAAGCCATTGACCTGATTCTGTTGAAATACAATACGCAACACTTGTCTCGCGAACAACTGCTTTTTGAGGCACATCAATCGGCAAAGCTAATCATGCAAAATGTGGTCAATATTGGTTATATGAACCGCTACCGTTGGCAGCGCATTGCTCAGATCTATACAGAGCAGGGACTGTTGCCTGCCAACTATCCGGTTTCTGAATTCCTCTATCAACCCGAACCATCCATCATGGAGGTAATCAGGGATCATCTGTGGTGGCTGGGGTTGTTACTACTTGCTGTACTCGCACTGCATATTATCATATTGCGTAGAACAGTACGGCACAAAACGGAATCTTTGGAGACAGAGAGAAAAACATTGCTTGCCGACGAGCAATTCGCCTCGGATCAGCAGCAGATATTGATCAAGACGCTTGACAGTTCAATCCCCCTGGATGCGATACTGGATGATTTGGTGTGCGCCATCCAGCGACGCATGCCCGGCATGCTGGGCTCGATCCTGTTGCTGGATGAGGCAGGGAAACACCTGCTTCACGGGGCGGCTCCGGGTCTGCCTGCAGATTATTGCAAGGCCATTGACGGTGTGGAGACCGGGCCTTGCGTTGGTTCCTGCGGTACGGCCGCGTACAGGAAAGAACGGGTCATCGTTGCCGACATCGCCACCGATCCGTTGTGGGCTGATTATAAAGAACTCGCCCTGAAGCACAATCTTGCCGCCTGCTGGTCTCAACCCATTAAGGCTGCCAATGATCATGTGCTTGGCACTTTTGCCATGTACCATCAACAACCATGTGCACCTGATGCCTGGGATATTCGCCTGATTGAGCGGGCAGGCGCCTTGGCGGCCAACGTCATCAGACGAAGAAGGGATGAACAGGCGACGCTTCGCCTGGCGGCTATCCTGGAGGCCAGCCCGGATTTTGTCGCCATGGCCGATGTGAATGGTAAAACGACCTTCGTGAATAAAGCAGGGCGGAAAATGATGGGGTTCGGCGAAGATGAGGATTTGTCCGATCTATCCATAGCCGATTATCATCCGCCTGAAGTAGCGCAGCATTTAACCGAAGATGCGTTGCCTCTACTGCGTGATACTGGAGGGTTATGGCACGGTCAAACCGTATTTCTCAGCAGGGATGGAAAAGAGCACATCACCGATCAAGTTCTCTTGGCCCATCGGGATAAAATGGGCGAAATCACCCATTATGCAACCGTTGCACGCGATATAAGTAAGCGTATTACCGCTGAGAAGGAACGTGAGCAGATGCAGTCCCAAATGGAGCATGCGCAAAGACTGGAAAGCCTCGGTGTGCTGGCTGGCGGTATCGCACATGATTTCAACAATATTCTCACCGCCATCATGGGCAATGCCGCCATGGCCGAACGCAAGGCACTAAAAAACCCTCATGATATGCCCAAATATCTGGGCAATATTGTCGAGTCCAGTGAAAAAGCCGCCGAATTATGTAAACAGATGCTGGCTTATTCGGGAAAAGGGCGATTTGTGGTGAAGGCGATTGATCTGTCAAAGATGGTGGAAAGCATTACAAAGCTGCTGGGGATATCTATTGCCAAGGGCGTAGTACTGAAATACCACCTGACAGAGCAACTTCCGGCAGTGGAGGCGGATGTGGCTCAGCTTCAACAGGTCATCATGAATCTGGTCATCAATGCATCCGATGCCATCGGCGAAAAAAGTGGCGTCATCTCCATTGCCACCGGCGTGATGCAGGCAGATAGCGCCTATCTGACCGGCACCTCTCTGGACGATCATCTGCCCGCAGGACGATATGTGTATCTGGAGATATCTGATACCGGTTGCGGCATGGATAAAAAAACCCAGACCAAGCTCTTTGAACCGTTTTTCACCACCAAGTTCACAGGCCATGGTCTGGGCATGAGCGCGGTACTGGGCATCGTGCGTGGTCATCATGGAGCAATCAAAGTCTATTCCGAGCCGGGTCGCGGCACTACGTTCAAGGTGCTATTGCCGATCTCCACTGAACAGGCGGAAGTTATTTCACCTCAGACTGCATCAAGCGATGACTGGAGCGGTTCTGGCACAATATTGATTGTGGATGATGAGGAAACAATTCGGAAGACTGCAGCCATGATGCTGGAAGATATGGGATTTAAGACATTGACTGCTACCGATGGCATTGATGGTGTGCGTGTCTATCTGAAGTCTCAGGATGATATCGTGGGCGTATTGATGGATATGACCATGCCGAAGATGGATGGAAAGAGCTGCTTTACCGAACTGCGCCGCATCAACAATAAGGTAAAGGTTATCCTCTCCTCCGGCTACAACGAACAGGAGGCCACCAGCCGTTTTGCCGGTCAAGGTCTGGCCGGATTTATCCAGAAACCGTATACACCCGATGCCTTACAGGATAAAATACAGCATATTTTGGAAATTTAGAATTTAGAATTTAGAATATTGAACGGCGCTTCACCATTCTTCTAAATATTATACTTGACTAAATTAGTCTGCTTTATAATATCCGACCATCCTACAAGGTTATTGGTCAATGGAGATTGTAATATGCGATTAACAAGTAAAGGGCGTTACGCCGTATCGGCAATGGTGGATCTGAATAAACAGCAAAAGGGGCCGGTTACACTGGCAGCCATTTCAGAACGCCAGTTTATTTCACTCTCTTACCTGGAACAGTTATTCCGCTGTCTGCGCGAAAGCGGACTGGTCAAATCCGTTCGTGGGCCCGGCGGTGGTTATCTGCTGGGCAAGAAAGCAGAAGAAATTTCTGTTGCAGATATTATTCGCGCTGTCAATGAACCGGTTCGCACCACCATGTGTGAAAATGGTGTGCGCGGTTGCCACAAGGGCAATCGTTGCGACACCCACCAGCTATGGGAAGCACTCGGCCAGCATATTTACCGTTTTCTGGATGCGGTCAGTCTGGCTCAGGTGTGCGCCAAAGATGCCGTGCTGGATCATATCGAGCTGGGCGATGTTGAAAATTACCTGCCATCCAGTGAGATGCCAGCGGACGCCGTGAAAATTGAAGCGATATCTTGATTGTAATGCCACATGCCCGCCCGTTCAGGCTGCACTGGATGCAGTAGCAAAAGCGGCTACTGAAGCGGCTGGCAACCCATCGAGTCTGCACTGGGCCGGACGCGCGGCGCGCCGTATTGTCGATGATGCAAGGGATAGGATTGCCAGCTATGTCGGCGCCGAATCCGGCAGTGTGGTGTTTACTTCCGGCGGCACCGAATCCAATAATATTGCCATTCACAGTGCCATTGCGCCGCACCAGCCCGGACGCATTGTCTGTACGGCGATTGAGCATCCGGCTATTTTGAAGCCCCTGCAGCGGCTTGCTGATCAGGGTTGTGAGGTCATCCGCGTGCGCCCCGACCACAACGGCGTTGTGAGCGCCGAAAGTATGCTTGCCGCCATCAATGATCAGACCCGCATGGTCTGCATGATGCTGGTCAATAACGAGAGCGGCGCCATCCAGCCTGTCGGCGACGTAGCTGCAAACTGCCGTCAACGCGGCATCCCGATGTTGGTGGATGCGGTACAGGCACTGGGAAAAGTACCGTTTGATTTCCGGCAACTGGATGTTGATTTCATGAGTCTGTCGGCGCATAAAATCGGCGGCCCCAAGGGGGTTGGCGCACTGCTGGTGAAACGCGGCGTAAAATTGCAGGAGCTGGCGCCCGGCGGCGGTCAGGAACGCGGCCGGCGCTCCGGCACGGAGAATGTACCGGGCATTGCAGGTTTCGCTGCTGCACTTGGTGAGATTGATTTCTCTAGTTTCGCGCCGATTCGCGATGCCTTTGAACAACAACTGGCTACACAGATACCGGAAGTGCGCTTCGTTGCCGAGCAAGCCCCGCGCACTGCCAATACCAGCCTGTTTGTATTGCCGGGCATGGATGGTGAAACGCTGCTGATGCAGCTGGATCTGGCCGGCTTTGCAGTGGCCTCCGGATCGGCCTGCTCATCCGGCAAGCGCGACCCATCGCATGTCTTGTTGGCGATGGGGATGAATGAATCACTGGCGCGCAGTTCCATTCGCGTCAGTTTCGCACCGGGCAACAGCATGGCCGATGCCGATGCACTGGCAGCTGCGCTGGTTCAGAGTCGCAACCGCCTCAAGGGCATGGCCGGGCTGGCAACATAAATAGTTTCGTCGTAAAAGAATAATTTAAACATTTTACCGCAAAGGACGCTAAGGTACGCAAAGGAAACCAGGCAGAAATATTTATTATTCTTAAGCTGCCAAGCATGCCGAGAGTCAATGAGATCGCCAAGTTTCTCCACGTTAAGGTTTGCTCTTTACTTTGCGTACCTTTGCGTACTTTGCGGTTCAAAAAAGGTGAAAAACATTATGGATAGACAAGTGAACATCGAATTAACAGCGGCAGCAGTTGCCAGGGTAAAAACAATATTGGCGGCGGAACATAAAAGCGGCCTGCGACTGACAGTGCGACCGGCCGGCTGCTCCGGACTGGAATATGTCATGGAAGCCGTCGATGCAGCGCAGGCTGGCGATCTGGTGAAATCGTTTGATAGTTTCGATCTGTATGTGGATGCTGAATCTTATCAGACCGCCCTGACAGGCTTGCGTCTGGATTTTCAACAAGATGCGCTATCTTCCGCATTTGTGTATAACAATCCCAACCAGAAAGGTGCCTGCGGCTGCGGTGAGTCTTTTTCGGTTTAATGAAAAGACATTTCTGTTCTATTTTCTGACAAGCCGGCTAGGCTAACCCCATTCATCCAAAGGAGTCAGCCTATGTCCAGCGTATTATTATCCATCTCAGGTTTTGACCGTCCCGGCATCGTGCGCGATGTCGCGGAGGCATTGCAGCACCTGAAGGTCAATATTGAAGACTCATCCATGACCGCCCTGCGCGGCCGGTTCACCATGATGCTGATTGTGCGTCTCCCGGAACAAGTCAGCCTTGGTGAACTCAAAGCCGCTCTGGCCGAACTGGAACAGCGCACCCGTCTGTCCGTGCAATCGCAAACCATCTCCGATGAAGAAGCTAGCACGCCACCACTGGAGCCGGATCATGTGATTACTGTGCATGGCGCGGATAAAGTCGGTATTGTGCATGCAGTAACAGCCGCATTGGCCGACATGGACGTGTCCATTGTTGATGTCTCGACCCAATCGCGCCCATCAGATATCGCTGATGTATATATGATGGTGCTGGAAGTAGCCGCTGGCGATCAGGGCGAAGCCATGACTGCGGCATTGACCGCTGTCGCCGATGAAATCGGCGTCGATGTGGATATCCATCCGCTGGATGACGCCGTTCTGTAATACGCAATCCCGACCTTGTCTGTTCAAACAATTTTAACGCATCCGGATGCGCGACTGCGCCGGATTTCCGTAAAGGTCGCACGCTTTGATGACCAACTTACCGCTCTATTTTCCTCGCTGGAAACAACCATGCGCGCCGGCCTCGGCGGCGTTGGCATCGCGGCCCCGCAAATCGACGACAACAGTCGTATGATCGTGGTCGATTGCAGCGAGAGCCGCAGACCTTGCAAAAATCACGGCCTGTTATACATGGCCAATCCGGTTGTGATCTCCAGCCACGGCGAAAGACTGGGACGCGAAGGCTGCCTGTCCGTACCGGACTGGGTCGGCATGGTGCCCCGCGCAGCAGAGGCGTGTATCCGCTTCGATGATGTGCATGGACAGCCGCAGAAAATCACTACAAGCGGCTTTGAAGCGCGTGTCATCCTGCATGAGATCGACCACCTCGACGGCATTCTGTTTATCGACCGGGTAGTCTCCGGCAAAGACTTGATGCGCCGGATGAAGGATTAGCCCGGATTAGAGTAACACGTTAATCCCAGTCGAAATCCTCGTCCTCATCATCTTCATCAAAAGGCTCGATGGCAGCAGGCATGCAGATCATATCTTCCGATGTCGTGTAACGGCTGCGTTTACTCAGCCATTGAACAATTTCCGCATGCTCTGAAAATGTATCCTGTTGTGGTGACATATACTCCTCCTCCTCGTCGCTTGATATGCAGGAGATTAGGAATCGTTTATGTCAGAATTAAGTCATTCAGATGTCATGCTGATGACATGGAAAAAAGCTCTCCGTCATCCAACAGTGCATGAATACGACCGTTCAGGTTACACTACCGCCATGCAATACCTGCACCTGGCCGAGACTCAGGCCATGCCGCCTGTCGTCACCATCCAAAACCCATACAATCTGCTCAACCGCTCATTTGAAATCGGTCTGGCCGAGATCGAGGAAATTCACCACCATTGCCCCAATCCCTGCCCGTAAAAACCGTTTGTTGTGCGCATCCGTCTGCAAGGCATAATCCGCAGCCATGAAAAATACTGTTCACTTGCTGGTGCTGTTATTGGCGCTCACGCTTTCTGCCTGTGCCACAACGCAAAACCATCACGACCCCATCGAATCAGTCAACCGCGTTACCGACAGAGCCAATGACAGCATTGACCGGGTCAGTCTGAAGCCTATGGCCAAGGGTTATACCGTCGCCGTACCCAAACCGATGCGCACCGCCGTATCCAATTTTTTTGATAACGCCACCTACATGAATACGGTGCTAAATGATTTTTTACAGGGCAAGGGCCGACAGGGTATGGGCGATCTGATGCGCTTTCTGATCAACTCCACCCTTGGCATCGCCGGACTGGTTGATGTTGCCTCGCCCATGGGGTTTGATAAGCACAATGAGGATCTGGGGCAGACCCTGGCAACATGGGGCATATCGCAAGGCGCTTATGTCATCTACCCTTTAATGGGCCCCAACTCTGTGCGCAACACATCCGACTTCCTCACAGCCACCGCAACCGATCCACTGTTCTGGGCCAGTTTCGTACTGGTGCCTTATGTCACCATTCCAATCACAGTGCTCAAATATGTCGATAAACGCGCTCGCCTGCTCAGCGCCTCGAACATGCGCGATGAGCTGGCCCTCGACCCCTATATATTTACCCGTGAAGCATGGCGGCAACGCCGCGATTATCTGATTTATGATGGTAATCCGCCAGTCGCGTCGGTCAATCAAGATGACGGCTTCGAAGAAGATAATTTTGATAGTGAAGACAGCCCTGAAGACGTTCCGCAACCAAAAACCAGAATTCATCTGGAAACCGCGCCGCCGCCACAACCGGCGTCCCAACCATCATCCCGGCAGTCACCGGAACACGTAGCGCCAACACAACACGGAGCATCACAGCCCTCCCCGGCTACGCAAATCCAGTCACAGCCTGCGACTATCGCTGCATCGGCGTCACCCCGCCCTGCCGGCACATATAGAGCTGGAAGGCACAAAAAATATGTTATTTTTCTGTCATCCCACTCTTCTAAAGCCGAAGCGGCAGCCGAACAGGCGCATATCGCCAAACTGGGCGTTCACAGTGACATCTACCCGGTGACGCTGAATCATCGGAAATGGTATCGCCTGCGCGTCGGCAGTTTTGCCAACAAGGCCGAAGCACAAACTGAAATGGAAAAACTCAAAGCGCGCACCGGACTCAACGGCGCATGGCTGGAGATGGGTAAATAGTCTCTTACGAAAAATATCTCGTACAAAATGCATAAGAAATTTTCTCCACAGCAAAGCAAATGATCATAAAATCAAAAGATTCTCACCACAGAGAACACAGAGAGCACAGAGGAAAAGCAGAGAAAACCAAAACATAAAGATTTTGACCTCCTCTGTGCTCTCTGTGTACTCTGTGGTTCAAGGTTTTCCTGTTTGGTTCCTGCTATGCAGGGTTGGGGAATTTAGAATGGTGAACGGCTTCGTAAAAGCTAGCCATCACCAGAACCAACTGCCGTCATCCAGATCATCCTTGCAGCGCTTGAGCTGGGCTGCATAACGGGCGGCGTGGCGTTTCACCTTTCGAGCTACTTTCATCAGCCAGGGTTTGCGTTTGTAGGTCTTGCGCTTCCAACCGCCATGGCCTTCGTGGTAGGCTAGGTACTGATTATAGGCATCCCATTTGGAGATGCCGAGTTTCTTGTGCGACATATTGCCGTACCAGCCGATGAAATCGGTAACATCTTCAAAATCGTCACGATCCGCGCCACTGTTGCCGGTGGATCTCTTATACCAGTTCCAGGTGGAATCGAGTACTTGGGCATAACCGTAAGCGCTGGTCACCTGCCCCCAGGGAATAAAACCGAGCAGCGTATCGTCGGGCGCTTCGGCCTTGCGGCGAAAACGTGATTCCTGATAGATTATAGCCAGCTGCACATGCACCGGCACGCCCCACTTTTTGTATGATTCATTGGCATATTTATACCAGTCATCTTTTTCATGAAAAATTTTACAGCCGTCATTCAGGTGAGTCGGTGGCCCGCTGGCACAGGCAGCCAGCGATAACAATGCGCTGCCCAGCAATAACAACCGCACCGCTTTCCCTGTGACGGAAAACACTACATCAGCACCCGTTCGATACCGCCGTTTTTCACTTTTTGAATGAATTGCTTCTGCCAATCCTCGCCGTGTAGCTGTTTGGCCAGTTCAACGACAATATAGTCGGCATCAACGCCGCTCGATTCTTCCAGCCGGGATAAGCCCTGCAAACAGGACGGGCAGGAAGTAAGAATTTTCGCATCCGTCTTCCCAGGTAGTTTAGCTTTAGCAATCTCCATCTGCTCTTCCTTGCGGGCGCGAATTTTGCCGGCAATCGCAGGGTGTGCCACCGCCAGCGTACCGGCTTCGCCGCAGCACTCTTCTGATTTCACCGATTCAGCGCCCAGCAACGACTCAATCACAGCATGCGAACCATGCCGTTTCAAGGGCGAGTGACACGGTACGTGGTACATGTATTCAACGCCTTCCACGCGCTCGGTATTCACCCCTTGCTGCATCAGATATTCATGAATATCAATCAGCGGCGCATCGGGAAATACCTGTTCCAGTTCGTAGCGTTCCAGCTGATCGTAACAGGTGCCGCAAGAGACAATCACGGCCTCAAAATCGAGATAGGAGAGCGCATTACGAATACGATGGAACAGCACACGGTTATCGTAAGAAATTTTATCGCCCTGCTCATGATCACCACTGGCTGTGGAGGGATAGCCGCAGCAGAGATAGGAAGGCGGCAACACGACATTGATGCCGAGATCAAACAGCATGGCCTGCGTGGCCAGTCCAACCTGCGAAAACAGCCGCTCGGAACCGCAGCCGGGGAAATAGAACACGGCCCGGCCATTGGCGCATTGCGGGTCGCGCAACACCGGAATCATGTTCTTGTCTTTTGACTCGATGCCCAGCTTCTGGCGCGCCGTGCCGTACTGAATCGACGGTAGCGGTCGCTCGATGAAATTAATTACCTGCGCCTTGACCCCATCGAGATTGCGTTTGGCAGCCGGCGTCGATTTGACCAGCCCGAACAGCTTGCCAAGCCTGTGCAACAGGCGATGGCCGGCATAACCCCAGCGCAACGCAAACTCGCGCATCAGTCGAATACCGTTCGGATTCTGCATCACCAGGAACATCAACGATAAACGGGCGCCAACATTGGGTTTGCTCTGCCCTTTATCCTTGAGCAACGCCCGCATGCCTTCGGTCACCACACCGAAATCGATATTCACCGGACACGGTTCCTCGCATTTGTGACAGATGGTGCAGTGATCCGCGACATCCTGCATGCCTGCGAACTGTTCGAACGAGATACCCGACCCGGTCTGGGATTCATACAGAAACGCCTCGATCATCGCGCCGGTAGCCTGAATCTTGTTGCGCGGGCTATATAGCATATTGGCGCGTGGAAAGTGGGTGTTGCACACCGGTTTGCATTTACCGCAGCGCAGACACGGTGAAATAGACTCGGAAAGCTCGGTCATATCGGCCGCTTCGAGAATCATCGATTCCATTTCCAGCAAATTAAAACTCGGCGTATAGGTCAACCGCAGATCGGTATCAGGCAATAGCTTGCCTCGGTTGAACAGGTGATCGGGATCGGCTGTTTTCAGATACTCGGCATGCTCTTCCAGCAAGGCATTGTCCATATAAGCCAGTTTGGTGATGCCGATACCGTGCTCGCCCGAAATCACACCGCCGAGTTCCACTGCTTTGGCCATCACTTTTTCGACCACCCGGTGCGCCTTTTTCATCATCTTATAATCGTTGGAATTGACCGGGATATTGGTGTGTACATTGCCATCGCCGGCATGCATGTGCGTTGCCACCACAATGCGGCCCGACAACGTGGAGGCATGTGATTCCCGTATCGTATCCAGCAACGATTCATGGCCACGCAACAGATCGAATAGCGGCTTCTCCACCTCGGCACGGTAGGAGATACGCCTAGCGCCGCGCTGAATCACCCGGAACAGCGCTTCCGAGCGTTTATATTTCACATCGTGCAGCAAATCGGATACTTCTCTGGCTGGCGCATCGAGGTGCTGCAACAATCGACACCAGCCATCTTTGACGCCTTCAATCAGTTCAAGGCAGACATCCAGCTTTTCGGTCAGATAGGCATCATCGTCCAGATTCAGATCGCTGGTTTCCAAGCGATCACCACTGACCCGCTGGCGCGCATCGTTTAGTCGTTCAGCAATGGCATCGAGTATCTCTTTCTTGTTGGCAATGGAATTATCAATATTCAGGTGTTCGACGTAATCGTTATATTCGGATAGACGATCGAGCGGAATCACCACATCTTCATTGAGTTTGAAGGCACGCGTATGTTTGGCAATGGCCGCCATGCGCCCGCGATCGCCCCAGAAACGGCTGCGATCGGCAGCAGAGGTCGCCACAAAGCCTTCGCCATTACCCTGCGATGCGATGCGACAGATATCCGCGCAGGCTCTGGCGACGATGCGTTCTTCATCGCCAGACACATCAATCAACAACACCACGCGCGGCGCCTCTCGACGGGTGGCTTTGGAAATATATTCGATGGCCTTGACATATTTTTCGTCAAAATGTTCCAGGCCTTCCAGATGCGCGCCAGGCAATGCATCGACATGATGCTTGATCTTGACCATGGCGCGCGTGGCTTCGGATAGTTCCTGCCCGAAAAACTCACAACATACGGTTCGTGTGATATCAAAAGCGCGATGCAACACAAATGTGGCCTCGGCGATAAAACCGTCTGTCCCCTCTTTTTGTACGCCTGGCAAACCACCCAGTGCCTTGCGTGTGACATCCTTACCCAAGCCTTGCTTGCGGAATATTGCACCGGATACACTCAGTTCTTGCTGGCTGATTTCCGCACCTGTTCTGGCATCGCTGCGGGTGAGTCGAAAATGCACCGTCTTTTCATTATGCACTTTGGACATATTGTGATTGATGCGCTCCACCAGCAACCAGTTGCCATCCGGCGTCACCATCTTCCAGCTCAGCAGATTATCCACGCAGGTACCCCAGATCACCGCATGCTTGCCGCCAGCATTGGAGGCCACATTGCCACCAATGGTGCAGGCCCACAAACTGGTCGGGTCGGTAGCGAACACATGTGGCTTGGATGCCTCCATCACCTTGCCTGTAACAGCGCCTGCACCGGCGGTAATGGTGGCCACCTCGCCCTTATTTCCCACATTTCTGAATTCAACCGAACCGATAAAATCCAGTTTTTCAACATTGATCATTACGGCATTATCGGACAGCGGCACCGAACCACCGCACAAGCCGGTGCCTCCACCGCGCGGAATCACCACCAGCCCGAGCTCCGCCACGGCGCCAATCAGACCGGGCAGTTCATCAGCTGAATCGGGGGTAAGCACGCAAAATGGCGCATGATGACGCCAGTCAGTGGCATCGGTGGCGTGGTGAGTCAGGGTGAATGCATCAAAATGGACGTTGCCCGGGTGCGTAGATCTGGCAAATGCCTTGCGCGCTTTCCTGCGTTTGGCCGGCTCATGTTCAAACCAGGCATAGAACTCTTCCAGCAATCGACTGGTACAGGCGGCCACCTTACTGGCTCTGGGGTTGTCGCTGGCCCCCGTCTCAATGCGCGATAACCGTTCATAATGGCGTTGATGCATTGTCTGCCGCCGCTTCTGATTGTTAAGCAGATCATTACGCAGAAAAATATTGCGCTCCACCATCCACAGATCACCCAGAATCTCGAACAGCATACGCGCTGATCGTCCGGTGCGGCGTTGGGTGCGTAGCACATTCAGATCATCCCATGCACTCTCCCCCAGAAAACGCATGACAATCTCACGATCCGAATAGGATGTATAATTGTAAGGTATTTCGCGAATATTTTCGGGCAAAAAGTGCTCCATGCTTATCACTGTATGTATCGGTAGCGCAGCATAGTAAGCATTTCAGATGAATGAAACCTTAAAATATAAACCTAATCAAAATCTCTTGAGTAACAAAATGGGGATCATTATACCGATAGGGGTCGGGAAGAATGACCTCCCCGCCCTCCAAACCGTACGTGCGGTTCTCCCGCATACGGCTTTCCAGTCGGTAGTTTCATCATCGTGATTG
>JALUWF010000063.1 GCA_027019785.1 Mariprofundus sp.
TGACCGGTATATGAATCGCTTTTTATTGGCGACTCTTCGTCTACAGTAATACTGATCTTTTCTTAGTTGATCAGCAATGAGGACTAGTTGATTTCTCAACGTCACCTCCAGTTGCTACGAGCTGGAAAAACCCGTAGGTGAACTACAACTTATTGTTTACCCGACCTGTTCAGCCCCTAAACTAAAGCGTAGAGAGCATGTTCTTCAAGAGAACAAGCCCTCCGGCTTCAGCCGAGGGTCACTGACTGTACTTAATAAATAATGGGATGAATGTTTCGTATCCCATGTCATGGTTCTAGCTGAACTTAGTAGTCCGGCATGTGCTGTTGTTGCTAACATAGTTAATGCGATTGCTGTCGTAATTACTCGGATCATTTACCCGTACCTCTCGTTTTTTATTCCTCGATCAACTCACGAATCTCATCAATTGCATTTAAAGTATAAACTTCAAATAATTGACTAAGATTTACTGTATTGTCTTCATTCAATTTTACATCTTTGTTGCATCCTTGCGTAGCGGATAGTTTCTTGGCTTTATTATGAATACCTTGATAAAACTTGGCATCATGTTTACTTGATCCTTTCTTGGAAAACATAGCACTGAATATCATTGCGGCATGAATCATATCACATCTATATTCCCCGTTATATTTAACTGGAAATGTAAGACCTTTAGGATCTAAGAAAGTATCAGGGGTCTGAGCCTTTCTCCACGCTTGCGTTTTAATTTCTTTCTGAATGTTATCCGGTATATTTGTCTTAATATCTTCGAAAATTTGTGTCAACATAATGTGTTAACTCCTACATGTGATTAGCAATCGTTCCGTATTACCCTTTGATGCATATATAGCTCGGACTACAGTTCTAATTGCGCTAATAGTTCTACCATTCTTTCCGATGATTCTCGGCAGATCTTTTGGATCAGTTGTAATTAAAATTAATTCTTTTGCGTTTCCAGATTGGCCAACGTCACAGGATAATGTGGATGGATCCTCTAATAATTGACTAACAATCGAAATTAATGTTTGCTCAATTTGCACTTATGATGCTCCTTGGAGAATATTAGAAAAATCTTGCTGTAATGTTCCGTCCTGATATTGTTGCTGGTTGTTATTTACCTGTTGCGGAGTAGGAAACTTAGGATGAATATTGCCGTCCCCGTTTCGATAACCTTGTACAGGTTGTTGAGATGGCGGTTTCATATAATTAGCAGCCCCAGAGATTCTTACGAATTCTAATCTGGTAGCTTCTTTTGCACTCATTTCTAATTGCATCGACATAGCCTCGGCCATTGGGGAATCAATAGTATATGCTAATTTTTGACTACCGGCACTAATGAATACAGTTATCTGCCTTTGATTACCAAACTTGGTTTGCTTTTCAGCAATACTGATACTCACACTCTTGGTCTCTGTCGACCTTGCAAATTTACTATATCCATTAATCGCCGCAAAGTTTCCTACTGCAGCACAATGCAATGCAAATGACAGTGCTAGTATTTCATGAGTGCCGAACTTAATATTGATCTTATTTGAAAAATCATAAGTTCGTTTTGCTCCGGTGCCAGCACCAGGAGCAATGGTTAAAAAGTAAAATGTTTCTGGTTTATAATTTACTTTCGGACCTGGGATCGATGCCTCTTGCATCAATTGGAATGTTAATAAATGTGCTCCGGGATAAGCGAAGCTATGTAATGTCCTTAAATTTCCTCTTTGGGATTGTTGCATGCTAACCTCGTTTTATTGTTTAGATTATGAATTCGACTAATGGATCTGGTGGAATATCATCCAATACTCTTTGAAATTCTTCCCGAAGTCGATCTGCTTTGGTTGTTAAGAACTCGATATTCAAATTTATTTCGCCAAGTGGAGTTTGTACAGTTGAAAATTTACTTCGTATTGCAACTATATAGTCGATAACAGATACCAGTGCCATCTTTCGAAAGGCTTTGATATACATATCACCAGGTATTGTATTCGGATTGGTATGAACAACATCTAAATCCATAATCAAATCAGTGAGTACCGGTTTATTAAATACAATAATGTCCGGTTTATTAAAAAAATAGGACTTAATGGGTTGTAAATAAGCTATCATATCAGCCATTACGGTGCTCTGCATTAGGTCCGCTGGATTAGAAACCAACCCACTGGAAGCATTGATTGTTGCCGTTATACCGCTATTTGCAGAATCATAATATACATTTTGAATACGGGTTATTTCGGTACCAGTCGCAACTATTGGTAGTTTAAAAGCAGACGACCTCGTACCAGTCATGGTTATTAGCATTGATTGCTTCAACATATACAATACACTATTTCCTATATATTGTGAGAAATCCGGCATAACCACATCGACTATATGAGTTTGGATTTCACTATCTAACAGCTCGATGGCATTAACCGGTGCGCCGAGTTCATGTTTTATATAAGTTAATAAGTTGTTCCAATTCTGAGCCATAATAAGGTCCTTTTGTTAGCTAAATTTCTAACTCATTTAACAAAGCATCGATCGTTGCCCGGCTAATAGTATTTCTTGGTAAATATCCAGTATTATTGCCAGCATATCTAATATTTAAACATTCCGTTGCATCATCGTATAGATCTTCAAAAAACAACTCGGTACATTCGTTCATGGCCGAGACTAAATCCTCGTTATTATCATCTCGTTTAACGGCAACAACCATTATGTCATATTGTACTTGATCTGCAATTTTAGTAATAGGTTTAATTCCAAAATCAGTTTCATCTTTAAGAAACCTGGATATTTGAGAAGTTGAGCTGGACATCAATAAGCTCCCGATATCGGAAACTTTGAATCCGGATTCTTTAATTTTCATTAATGAATTGCGTAGCTTCTCGTTAAACTCTTGTATTTGCATCTATGTGCTCCCGTTTGTTTACATTAATGAGCAATATGTGAATTGCCCTAATGCATTTTTATACTTATTAAGCGCTGCTTCGATTAAAATCGAAGGTTGTTTATTTTTAATTTTGATTTGATTAGGTCTAATGACTTGATAATCGAAACCTAATTCGATCATAATTGATTTACACTTTATTAGTGTTTCTTCTACTTGATCATCGTGTTCTACAACTAAAACAATGTTTTTAGTTATAAATTCCAATGACTGAACGGCTACCACTAATTTTGTGTATAATTCATGATCGCGATCAATCGAAGTTAGTTCCTCGAATGTTCGGTGTAAAATGTCGAGTTCAATGACTG
>JALUWF010000064.1 GCA_027019785.1 Mariprofundus sp.
ATTACACATTGTCAAGAAGCAGCCTTGGCGCTTGGAAAAAGGGGAGGGTCTGCCATTGTGAGACTACCAAGAGGCAATTTACGACATGGACCGTTTTCTAAGTAAATTTTCTGGTCAGATATCCACTTAGTCTCTTACGAAAAATATCTCGTGCAAAATGCACAAGAATTAAAATTATAAAATCAAAAGACTCCCACCACAGAGTACACAGAGAGCACAGAGGAGGTCAAAATCTTTATGTTTTGGTTTTCTCTGTTTTTCCTCTGTGCTCTCTGTGTACTCTGTGGTTCATTCTTTCTGGTTCCGACTTTGCCGAGTAAGGTATTCTTCATAGCTGCCGTGATAATCGACAATGCCTTCGGGCGTCAGCTCGATAATGCGCGTGGCCAGTGATGAGACAAACTCGCGGTCATGGCTGACAAAAATCAGCGTACCCGGATAATGTTCCAGCGCGGTATTGAGTGATTCGATGAACTCCATATCCATGTGATTGGTCGGTTCATCCAGCAGCAACACATTGGGGTTTTTGAACATAAACTTGCCAAACAGCATGCGCCCCTGTTCGCCGCCGGACAGTGCTTTCACCGATTTCAGGCTATCGTTGCGGGAGAACAGCATGCGGCCGAGATTGCCGCGAATTTCCTGCTCACCATGCTCTTCTTTCTTCCACTGCGCCATCCAGTCAAACAGGTTGATGTCTTCATCAAAATCAGATGAATGATCCTGGGCGTAATAACCCAGGTTGACATTTTCCGACCATTTGATTTCGCCTGCATCGACTTCCAGATCACCGGCCAGGCAGCGCAGCAGGGTTGTTTTGCCAATACCATTGGGGCCGATCACCGCGACGCGTTCGCCCACCGGCACCATCAGATCAAAATTTTCAAACAGCGGTTGGTCGCCAAAACCCTTGCTGACTCCCTTTAACTCCAGCGCAATACGGTAGAGTTTCTTATCCTGCGTGAAACGAATAAACGGATTCACCCGGCTCGATGGCTTGACTTCATCCAGCTTGATTTTTTCGATCTGTTTGGCGCGCGAGGTGGCCTGACTGGATTTGGAGGCATTGGCCGAAAAGCGGCTGACAAAGGCTTGCAGTTCGGCAATCTGAGCCGATTTTTTGGCATTGTTGGCCAGCAACTGCTGTTGTACCAGTGATGCTGCCGTCATATATGTATCATAATTGCCAGGATAGATGCGCAATTCACCATAATCCAGATCGGCCATATGGGTACACACACTGTTGAGGAAGTGGCGATCATGCGAAATAATGATCATGGTGCAATCACGCTGTTTGATCACATCTTCGAGCCAGCGAATCGCATTGATATCCAGATTATTGGTAGGTTCATCCAGCAGCACAATTTTAGGGTTTCCGAATAACGCCTGAGCCAGTAATACGCGCAATTTCCAGCCTGGTGCAATGCTTCGCATCAGGCCGTCATGGCAGGACAGTGGAATATCCATACTCAGTAGCAACTCGCTCGCACTGGATTCGGCGCTATAGCCATCCAGTTCAGAAAATTGGCCTTCGAGTTCGCCAGCGCGCATGCCGTCCGCGTCGCTCAATTCGGCTTGCGCATAGATGAGGTCGCGCTCTTCTTTGATGCGCCAGAGCTTTTCATAGCCCATCATGACGGTATCCAGCAGGCTGTGATCTTCAAAGGCGAAATGATCCTGACGCAATTTACCGATGCGCTGATGTTGTCCGATGCTGACATGACCGGCTGTGGGTTCCAGATCGCCACCCAGAATTTTCATCAGCGTGGATTTGCCGCAGCCGTTGGCACCAATCAGGCCATAGCGGTTGCTATCGCCAAATCTAACCGAGATATTTTCAAACAGGGGTTTATCCCCGAATTGCATGGTAATGCCGGATGTAGAGATCAATGGAGTATTCCGTGCGACAACAGATTAGCCATGCTGTTATTTGGGGTGCATGGTTTGAAGCGGCGCGCAGGGTAACATGAATCAGCCTGTGCGCTAGACAATACCTGTTTTCACCAACCCGTGTTCAACCTCTGTCTTAGAAGTGAAGATATGCAGCATGGTCAATGCTTTGGGGTGTTGGAGATTATCAATCCATTTATCATGGATTACGGTGAAAGGTTTTGACTATCCTTCGCATGGCTCCGGGCGTCTTGTTGGAGCCGGGCGCCGATTTCGGATTTGATCCATTGCGGTTTTTTGTTTGTGCGGGCGGCCTCGACGAGTTTGGCTACCAGTAATTTTTCTTTGCATAATTTTCTGATCTCCTGCGCCTGCTCAAGATTCATGTTCAGCAACGCCATGTAGGTGTTGGTATCCAGTTTGGCGGTGGCGAGCAGGCGGGTTCTGACCCAGTAGTCTGCCGACAGACCCTTGCAAATTTTTAACGCTTGCGCGCTTTGGGCTGCGACGTTCTTGCGTTTTGTCGAGGATGGTTTCGCCTGTTCGGATATTGCCGGGCCGGCGGCCATCGGATTGACCAGGTTATGGGGAATAATAGGTTTCGGTGCAGCCTGTTTCGCTGTGCTGAATAGTTCAGGCTTGTTCAGGAACAGATATCCGCCGACAGATACGCAGATCAGAATGACGCCAAGTACCATGCTGGTCAGCGCTTGGGCGTCCACTTTTTTCTTTGCAGGCTGTTCGATCACAGCGGGTTCGCTGTTGATCTGTGACTCGGATGTGTGGCTATCGTCATGGATCACAATCTCAAAGGTCTCGTGGCAATTCTTGCAGCGAATCTGTTTGCCTGCCGCATATTTTAACTTGTCGTTGACGCCGTATTTGTTCCGGCAATGCGAACACTGAATATATTCCAAGTTTTTCACCCCGGTGACACAAATGTTTCTATGAGCCATGGCGAGAGACTCATCAGAGCATTATCAAGATGCATGCCATTGATGCAGAACTGCGCCGTCATCATGAGGAATAATGCGATTACAATGCACGCTTATGTTGCTATGATTTCATTCAAGCCTTCGATGACCTGAATGATTTCTTCGGGTGAAATTGTACCGATTGATTTGCCGACTCTATCAACTGATAGCGTGCGTATCTGGCTGATCTTCACCCATGATGATTTGGGTAGCTGCGTAGATTTCAACTTCAGCGTTAGCGGGAAGCCGGCGCGTTGTGGTTGGCTGGTTAAATCAATTGCAATGACAGTGCCTGAGCGGGCGTTGAATACATTATGGCTAACGATAAGCACAGGTCTGACGCCTGCCTGTTCATGACCACGAACCGGGTTTAAGTCGGCCCAGCGGATTTCCCCTCTTAATATGTTGGCCATTGATCCAGTTCGTTTAACATACCTTC
The DNA here is from genome assembly GCA_027019785.1 of Mariprofundus sp. GTDB lineage: Bacteria > Pseudomonadota > Zetaproteobacteria > Mariprofundales > Mariprofundaceae > Mariprofundus. The sequence continues at coordinate 3,304 of JALUWF010000064.1, forward strand.
TTCGGCCAGTGCTTTTTCTGACTCAGGCTCAAGCAGGGCGCATGCCCTAGCTAGCCTGTTTCTGTCCAGTCGTTCCAGCTTTTCCTGAACGGCCTGCTGAATGGCTTTGCTACGGTTGGGAAATATGCGCTCCGAAACCAATGTATCTAATTTTACTAGCAGGGTGTCATCAATGCTAATGGCTACTTTTGCTTGTCCCATGGCAGTGTCTCCGACGATAAAGTATGAATATAAGTCATACTTTCATTGATGTCAAGATTTTATGCGGGCAACAGCGGTCTGATTAGATAAACCACAGCGGTAACCACGAAAATCATGATCAGGTTAAGCCGCAGGCCTGTTTTGACCATGCGATGTATGGGGACGTGACCTGAACCGAAAATGATGGCATTGGGCGGAGTGGCCACCGGCAGCTTTTTCATCAAAACGCATTCGACCCAGTTCAAGCAACGACTGCTTCAGCTCGCTGCCATCGGACTGTTTCCACTGCAGGCGCGCCAGTCCCGGCCCGAGCACAGCAAATAGTACGCCGAGTCCGATGATGACCATGGGAATGCCTATTTTTTGTAATGATTGATCCATGCATGGCTATATTCGGGCATGGCTCGAAACAGGGCTCTGGTCTTTTCGGCAGCCTTTCTGCTGGACAGGTTGGCAATACGAACACGGTAGAACATCCGACCACCTGTTTTGACCCGTGCCAGCTCGGGATTGAAACCCTTGGCACGCAGGTGCTGGAGCTCTTTTAGGGCGGAGTCATGATTCAATAGCGCCATTAGATTGACGGCCCATGCTGAACGGGTTGACGCGGCCTGTGGTGGAATGGAATCCCTGTCAGTGGGGGTGTTCTGCCGGACAGTCGCTTTCGGTTTTTCCGGCCTGGACGATACTTGAGCTGCAGGGGTTTGCGCGGAGGCAGGAGTTGGGGCATTTTGGGGAGTTTCCCGTTTGGATGAGACTGCTGGGGCGGAACTTCTTTGCGGGTTAGATGCAACAGCATTGTTCTCAGTTTCTCCGTTTGCCATGGCAGGAATAGGTATGGGCTTCAGAACATGTGAATCGGCGTTAGATTCCTGTCCGGTGTTATCGACTTGTGCTGCTCTGTCTGATGGTTCGTTGTCCGCTACTGACAGATAATATCCGATGCCTGCAACCAGTATCACCATGATGACGCTTATCAATAAATAAGGCGATTGCTGTTTGTCCTGAAGTTGTGCCGGTTCGGTCTGTTGATGTATGTTGTCAGAACTATCAGGCATAAGGCCTCTCCCATCAGAAAAAAATAATTATTTCATGATCCTTTTCCGCTGTCCAATGCCAATCCTTCTTCAAGTCCTCGCCAAAATCCCGTCCGAGACCTACCTTTACCGCGATGAACAGAAATAAACGTAGAGCGGTGTGGTCGTGGGCCCTGTATGACTGGGCCAACTCAGCGTATGCCACCACCGTCATGGCCGGATTCTTTCCGGTATTCTTCAAACAATACTGGGCAGTAAATTTAAGCGCCAGCGAATCCACGTTCTGGCTGGGGCTGTCTAATGCCGGCGCCGGATTGTTGATCGCTCTGTTGGCGCCAGTGCTGGGTGCGATTGCCGATCAGGCCGGCCTGAAAAAGCGCATGCTGCTCAGTTTTACGATATTGGGCGTGCTGATGACTGCCGCCCTGTTTCTGGTGAGCGGCGGGCAGTGGTTGCTGGCCATTTTTATTTATGCCTTTGGCGCTATCGGTTTTTCCGGCGCCAATGTGTTTTACGATGCCCTGATTGTCGATGTGGCAGAGCACGAAAAGCTGGATTGGGTGTCGGCGCTCGGTTATGCCGTAGGGTATATTGGCGGCGGCATTCTGTTTGCTGTCAATGTGCTGGCCACCCTGCACCCGGACTGGTTTCTGCTGGCCGACAAGGCTGAAGCCGTGCGCTGGTCATTTATTTCTGTGGCTTTGTGGTGGGCGCTGTTCACGTTGCCGCTAGTCAGTTTTGTCCACGAACAGGGCGAAGCGGAAAGCGTATACTGGTTGCAGGCGGCCAACAGCGGCTTCAGTCAGTTTCGCGCTACGTTTCATCATCTGCGTGGACTGAAACGCATTTGGTTGTTTCTGTTGGCCTATTTTCTCTATATCGACGGGGTGAATACGGTGGCGCGCATGGCAGTGGATTATGGGCTGGCGCTGGGGTTTGATTCATCGGTACTGATTACCGCACTGCTGATGACCCAGTTTATTGCGTTCCCTTCGGCTCTGGCGATGGGGTGGATAGGCGAACGCTGGAGTGTCAAAGGAACGATTCTGGTGAGTCTGGCGGTCTATTCCGCCGTCTGCATATGGAGCGCCACCATGCAGCATGCATCCGATTTTTACTGGCTGGCCGCAGCAATTGGTCTGGTTATGGGCGGCGTGCAGGCGCTCTCCCGCTCCATGTATGCGCGTATGGTTCCAAAGGATCAGGCTGGAGAGTTTTTCGGTTTTTTCAATATGCTGGGGAAATTTGCTGCAGTCATGGGGCCGGCGCTGATGGGGGTGGCGAGTATGGCATCCGGTAGTGCGCGTTTCTCTATTCTGGTTATCGTCGTGCTGTTTGTAGCCGGCGGGGTTATTCTATATCGCGTCGACGAATCAGAATAAGGCTGAGGAACGTGTTGGCCTAAAAAGCGTAGTGCCATCCGGCATGAGGGCGTGTTTATGTACGTTGAAAATTAAAAGCGACTCTCGCAAAGCCACAGAGAATGCAAAGAAAAACTGAATCAAGATGTGAACGCGTTATTACCCTGCATGAGGAGGGCGAGTCATTGACTTTATGATGTGTGAGTTTAATCATCCGGCTCGAAAAAAAGGGTTTGAAACGGGATGCTGAAGGCGCTTCTAACGCAGTTCTTATGACGGCAATGACCATCCTCCATACTACTTACAGGAAAGGATAATATGAGCATTGAAACTGAATTACAGGCGCGCAGCGAATCCAGATGTGAACTCTGTGGCGCAACGGAAAATCCTGGCGTATATGAAATTCCGGCAAGCCCGGGCGAAGGTGCCGAAGCATGTGTGCTGGCTTGCGAGACCTGTCGTACGCAAATTGAAGATCCGGATAAGGTGGATGCGAATCACTGGCGCTGCCTGAATGATTCGATGTGGAGTCAGACGCCGGCGGTGCAGGTGATGGCATGGCGGATGCTGGATCGTTTAAAAGGCGAAGGCTGGCCGCAGGATCTGCTGGATATGATGTATCTGGAAGATGATGTGCGGGCGTGGGCTGAGGCGGGAGCGGCCGGTCTTGCTGCAGATGCCATTGTGCATCGTGATAGCAACGGCGCGGTGCTGGAAGCAGGCGATACAGTTACCCTGATCAAGGATCTGAATGTCAAGGGCGGCGGCTTTACCGCCAAACGTGGTACGGCAGTGCGCGGCATCCGGCTGGTGGCTGATAACGCCGAACATATCGAGGGACGAGTGAGTGGTCAGCAGATTGTGATACTAACCCAGTTTGTGAAGAAATCGAACTGATGAAATACCTTGTTAAGGTCATGGTCTGGGCGGCGCTGTTGTTACCGACGCAGTTGTTGGCGGTGCAAGCAGCCTATGCGCAATCTGAAGGCGCGGCCGGCATTGATGCATTTTTTGGTTCGTTGAATGGCTATCTCGCATCAGTCCTGTTTTTCGATGTGATGCCGGGTGATGCCAACATGCCGTTTATTGTCGGCTGGTTGGTGATTGGCGCAGTGTATCTTACCTGCCGATTCGGCTTTATCAATGTGCGTATGATGGGGCATGCCCTGCAAGTTATTCGCGGCAAGTATCAGTCCTCCGACGATAGGGGAGAGGTGTCGCCATTTCAGGCGCTGACGACGGCATTATCTGCGACGGTGGGCTTAGGTAATATTGCCGGCGTGGCGATTGCCGTGAGTATCGGCGGACCCGGCGCAACATTCTGGATGATCATGGCCGGTTTTTTCGGCATGACCTCCAAGTTCACCGAAGTAACTCTGGCACAGACTTATCGCGAAATCCGCCCTGATGGTCGCATCATGGGCGGGGCAATGGAATATCTGTCGAAGGGCTTTGCCGAGAAGGGTATGGCGGGCGTTGGCAAAACACTGGCGATGCTGTTTGCCGTACTGTGTGTGGGCGCATCCCTGGGCGGCGGTAATGCGTTTCAGGTGTCGCAGGCGCTTGGGGCGGTGCAGGGCGAGATCTCTTTCTTCAAGGAATTCCCATGGGTGTTCGGTGTCTTCATGGCTGGTGCTGTAGGGCTGGTGATTATCGGCGGCATCAAACGCATCGCGCACGCCGCCGAAGCGATTGTCCCAACCATGGTATTTATCTATCTGTCCGCCTGCCTGTGGATTATCCTCTCTCATGCGGCTGATATTCCATCAGCATTTTCCCTGATTATCAGTGAAGCATTTTCGCCGACGGCGGTGGCTGGCGGCATGGTCGGCGTGCTAGTGCAGGGATTTAAACGCGCTGCCTTTTCCAGCGAAGCCGGCATCGGATCGGCAGCCATAGCGCACTCGACGGCATCGGTGAAATACCCGATTCGGCAGGGCTTTGTGGCGCTGTATGAGCCGTTTATTGATACCATTATCATCTGCACCATGACAGCATTGGTGATTGTATTGACTGGTGTTTATAACGCGCCGGAGTATCACGCACTGGTCGAAGCCAGCAAAGGCGCGGCGCTGACTGCCGCTGCGTTTGGTACGGTGATTTCATGGTTTCCGATTATCCTGTCTGTGTCGGTGGTGTTGTTTGCCTACTCCACCATGATTTCCTGGTCCTATTACGGCGAGCGTTGCTGGACCTATGTGTTCGGTGAACGTTATTCGATGGTGTATCGTATTATTTTCCTGATGTTCGTGGTGCTGGCTTCGCTGGTCAGCGCTGGCAATATCCTGGATTTTTCCGATCTGTTGCTGTTGTCCATGGCTTTCCCCAATTTCCTGGCCCTGTATCTGTTACAGGGCAAGGTGGCAACGGCACTGAAAGAGTATCTGGGCCGTTTACGCAGCGGAGAAATGGATCGGGAAGTCGCAGCTGCGGCATCTGAATCGTCATGAGTTGATCGGGTAGCAGGTTTCGGAAGCACATTTCAGTTTGTGATGAGACTCACATACGGTTTATTTTTCCCCTTTAATATTCGCTCCATGAGTTATCACAAGATGTGATATTGCCTCATCAAGGAGAGTATTATGAGCATGCTGGATACTATGTTGAACAAAATTGCGATCAATAAGCTGAAGCATGAAAAAGATATGCTGGCCCTGGCTTCCAACTGCCAGATTTCCGGTAACGAATTTATCGGATCATATTCGTGCGAAGATACAGCCAGTCAGTGTTTTTACGCATCATTCCAGGTGAGCATTTGATTCTGCGCCCGATATTTGAATAAACAGATGTCTGCAGACTGCTGAATCCGTATATGAAATAGATGCGTTTGCATCAATCAATCCAAACACGTTAGAGATATGACCACAAGGAGACAGGTATGCGTAAATTGAATAAGATGGATGACATGTTTGATGACAGGGACGCGGTGGTACAGACATCGATCAACGGTGTGACCTATGATATTCCAGAGTGGCTCAGCCCGGATATTTAACATGAATTGAATTGTATGTTGGTAATCAACAGGGTAAGTGTTTATTTTAGCAAAGCAAACTTGGCCACGAATGACACGAATATGCGAGATTGGGTTAAAAGGAACGCTGTTTACAGCGTTCCTTTTTTGTTGTGATCATCTAGCATAACTGCATGCGATTATTTGCGGGCATGGCGTTGCCGGATCATGTCAGTGATTGTCTGCAGGACTGGTGTCTGGAGGCAAATGTTATTCTGTCGCCGCTCGGCTGGCGGCCGCTGCCGCCATATCTCTGGCATTTGACGCTGGCTTTTTATGGCGAGGTCGGGGCGAATGATGCCGATGCTTTATCCGAACAACTGGCTGAATGCGCAGTGCAGTCGCCATCACTGCGTTTGCAGACAGGTCATTTCGGGCTGTTTCCGCACCCGATGCGTCCGCGCGTTTTCTGGGCTGGCGTTGATGATGCCGGCCATGACAAATCCTTAAAACGACTTACCCATTGTTGCAGGCGGGCAGGCCATGCTACCGTTCGCATACGCAGCGCCAAAGAGACGGCTTTTCGTGGGCATATCACGCTGGCCAGAGCCGGAAAAAATGTGAAACCGCTGGATGTTGAATCTATGCTGCCATCAGTGCCGGAACTGTATTGGGGCGCTGATCGCTTCAGTCTGTTTCAGTCTATTCTCAGGCAGCAAGGGCCGCAGTATCGGCGACTGGAAACATATACATTGAAATGTTCGTAAAACGAACGAGGGGACATTATGTCAGATAAATCCAAAGCACTGGAAACAGCATTGAGCCAGATTGAACGGCAGTTCGGCAAGGGTACGGTGATGCGGCTTGGCGATCAGGCCAAGGTGGTTGTGGATGTGATTCCGAGCGGCTCGCTGGCGTTAGATGCGGCGCTTGGCGTAGGCGGTTATCCGCGTGGGCGCGTTATCGAAATTTACGGGCCGGAATCTTCCGGTAAGACAACGCTGGCGCTGCATGCTATCGCAGAAGCCCAGAAACTGGGCGGACAGGCTGCCTTTGTGGATGCCGAGCATGCGCTCGATCCGATCTATGCCGGTCATCTCGGTGTGGATATTGAAAACCTGTTGGTATCCCAGCCCGATTCGGGTGAGCAGGCGCTGGAAGTCGTGGATATGCTGACCCGATCCGGGGCGATTGATATCATTGTGGTCGATTCGGTGGCTGCGTTAACGCCGAAAGCCGAGCTTGACGGCGATATGGGCGACTCGCATATGGGGCTGCATGCGCGTCTGATGAGCCAGGCGCTGCGCAAACTGACCGGTTCGATATCACGCTCCAAAACAACAGTTGTGTTTATCAATCAGATTCGCATGAAAATCGGCGTCATGTTTGGTAATCCTGAAACCACGACTGGCGGCAATGCGCTTAAATTTTACGCTTCTGTACGGCTCGATATACGCCGTATCGGTGCGATCAAGAAGGGTGATGAAGTGCTGGGTAACGATACCCGGGTGAAAGTAGTGAAGAATAAAATGGCACCGCCATTTAAGCAGGCGAATTTTTCGATTATGTATGGCGAGGGCGTGTCGCATGCCGGTGAAGTGCTCGATATGGGCGTGAAGTACGGTTTTGTAAACAAGAGCGGCGCATGGTATGCCAAGGATAACGAGAAAATCGGACAGGGCAGGGATAATGCCATTAAATTTTTGAAGGAACATCCCGATATGCTGGCTGAAGTGGAAGCTAAGGTGCGGGCTGAACTGGGTATGGGCGCTGATGAGCCTGAGACGGCTGAATAAAAAGTTACATGGAAAACTCTGAATCTGGCTTATACATGAATAAGCCGGGTAAAGAGCAACTGGCGGCCTATCGCTATGCTGTGCGCCTGCTTACCAACCGTGAGTTCTGTCAGTTTGAAATGCGCCAACGACTGGCCCGGCGTGAGTTTGATGAGGAGGTTGTTGCATGGGCCATCAACCAGCTCCAGAAAGATGGCTACCTCAGTGAGCTACGTTTTGCTGAAAGCTATTTGCGCTCACGCTTAAAAAAGGGTGAAGCGCCGTGGTTGGCGGCTAAACGGGCTGAACAGAAAGGGGCACGATCCGATGCTGTGCAGGCTGCGCTGGCTGAACTGACTGAGGATTACGATGCCGAGCAAGTGGCTCGGGATTTAATGCAGGCGCGTGATCCTGGCGGATTACGATTTGATGAGGAACGGG
>JALUWF010000065.1 GCA_027019785.1 Mariprofundus sp.
CCGGTGAAGACATCCGAGATTCGGCAAAAATTTCTGGAATATTTTGCCTCGAAAGGGCATCAGGTGGTGGAATCCAGTTCGCTGGTACCGCATGGCGACCCGACCCTGATGTTTACCAATGCGGGCATGGTGCAGTTCAAAAATGTGTTTCTGGGCAATGAAACGCGCTCCTATGTGGCCGCAACTTCATCGCAGAAATGTGTACGTGCCGGGGGCAAGCACAATGATTTGGAGAATGTAGGGCACACAGCCCGCCACCATACATTTTTTGAAATGCTGGGTAATTTTTCCTTCGGCGATTATTTCAAGCATGATGCCATTGCCTATGCCTGGGGATTTCTCACTGTGAGTTTAAAACTCGATTCGAACCGTTTATTTGTCACCGTCTTTGAAGATGATGATGAAGCTTATGATATCTGGGCAAACGAGATCGGCGTGCCTCTCGACAAAATCGCCCGCATTGGCGCCAAAGATAATTTCTGGTCGATGGGCGATACCGGTCCTTGTGGTCCGTGTTCCGAAATCTTCTACGATCATGGCGTTGATATCTGGGGCGGCCCACCGGGGACGCCGGAAGAAGAGGGCGACCGTTTTATTGAAATCTGGAATCTCGTATTCATGCAATATGATCGTGACGTCGAAGGCGTTCTAACACCACTACCCAAGCCGAGCGTGGATACCGGCATGGGTCTGGAACGCGTCGCTGCTGTCTTGCAAGGTGTGCACAATAATTACGATATCGATCTGTTTAAAAACCTGATTGATAAAGCCTGCGATGTAACCGGCGTTTCATTCGGCGAGGATGCTGAAAAGGACGTATCCTTGCGCGTACTGGCTGATCATTTGCGTTCAGTGGCCTTTTTGATGGCTGATGGCGTACTGCCCAGCAATGAGGGACGCGGCTTTGTGCTCAGGCGTATTCTGCGGCGTGCCTGTCGTCATGGTCGTTTGATTGGTATGCAGGAAGCGTTTATCTATAAACTGGTAGAAGCACTGGTCGATGAAATGGGTAGCCATTTTCATGAATTACAAGAGCATCAGGCCAATATCGAGCAATTGATTCGCATCGAGGAAGAGCGTTTTATCAAGACGCTGGATAAAGGATTAAAACTGGTTGAACAGGCAGTAGTCGATGCTGGCGAAGGGGGCACGATTCCGGGCAAAACGCTGTTCACCCTCTACGATACATTTGGGTTCCCAACTGATCTGACTGCGGACATCCTTAAAGGCTCCGATATTCATCTGGACATGGCTGGCTTTGAAAGCTGCATGGAAGAACAGCGCCAGCGTGCTCGTGCAGCCTGGGGCGGTTCGGGTGAATCAGCATTGCCGAAAGCACTGTTTGAGCTACGCGAGCAGCATGGTCCGACAGAATTTCTCGGTTATACCACGCTGGATGCGGAAGGCGCGATCACCGGTCTGATTCAGGATGGTGAAGCAGTTGAATCTCTGGGCGAAGGTGAAGAAGGCTGGCTGATTACCAATCAGACGCCGTTCTACGGTGAGTCGGGTGGTCAGGTTGGTGATACCGGCGTGATTAAGATGGCTGATGGCGAATTTCTCGTGACTGATACCAAGAAGTTGTTGTCCGACCTGTTCGTGCATGTTGGCAAGATTATCAGCGGTTCCATCAACTGCGGCGGCATTGCCCACCTGACGGTCGATGTCGAACGCCGCAATGCTATTCGCCGCAATCATACGGCGACGCATCTGATGCATGCTGTATTGCGTGATGTGCTGGGTGAGCATGTTAAACAGGCCGGTTCGCTGGTTAATGCGGAACGTTTGCGTTTTGATTTTAGCCACTTTAAACCCATATCCAAAGCGGAACTTCAGCAGATCGAAGCGGCAGTGAATGCTGCCACGCTGACCAATGATCCGGTTGAAACAAAGTTGATGACGCAGGATGAAGCGGTGGTCAGCGGCGCGATGGCATTGTTTGGCGAGAAGTACGGCGACGAAGTGCGCGTGGTTTCTGCCGGTTTCTCCACAGAATTATGTGGCGGCACGCATGTGTCTGCGACTGGCGATATCGGCCCGTTCCGCATCCTGTCGGAAACCGGCATCGCTGCCGGCGTGCGTCGCATTGAAGCGGTAACCGGTGCGGCAGCTTACCAGAGCTTTATCGATGATATTCAGACACTCAATGTTACAGCAGGACATTTGAAAGTACGTCCGTTTGAAGCTGCTGAAGCGGTTGCGAACCTTCAGGGTAAACTGAAACAGACCGAAAAAGAATTGGAAAGCCTGCGTGCCAAACAATCCACCGGCCTGCTCGGTGATCTGGTCAAACAGGCCGTTGATGTGGACGGCGTGAAGCTGCTGACAGCGGAAGTATCCGGCGTCAAAGATATGCGCGATTTCATGGACAAGGCCAAGGGCAAACTGAAATCGGGCGTCATCGTCTTCGGTCAGAAAAACGGCCCGAAAGTGCAACTGATCGCTGGCGTCACCAAAGATCTGGTCGGCCAGTACAATGCCGGCAATATTGTGCGAGAAGTTGCCACCATCTGCGGAGGCAGAGGCGGCGGCAAACCCGATATGGCCATGGCCGGCGGCACAGAACCGGATAAACTGAAAGCTGCGCTGTCTGCCGTTGAAGGATTGATCCAGGGTTGATATCCACAGAATAGATTTCGGGATGGGGTTATTTCAATATTCAAGACCCGACACCAACCCCCGGTTGTCCGGTGTTCCTCTGGCATGTTAAGCTGCCAATGCGTGTATTTCATGAGCAATGCCTTCTTTTTTTTACTTCAAGCTGGCTTAAATCATAAGCATTTTGAAGACGAAGCCATTGTGTGGCCGGTTTTTTAAACACCATTTCTAACCTAACTGCCATTTCCGGAGTAATAGATCCTCGACCATTGAATTCCGGTGACAGTTTACATATTTAAGAAAATACAACGCTTGTTTGGCCGGTTGAGTGGGTGCGAGGAGCCTTTTTGATTACAATTTCAATATCCCTACCTAGCAGGTTGAGGCACTCGAGCATTTTAGCCTCACTGATGCCGCGAAAGTTGCCGCGCAACATATTGGAAATTTTTGATTGAGGCATGCCGAGGATTTCCGAGGCCTGTTGCTGGGTCAGGTGACGATGCTTGATGATTTCTCCAATTTTGGCTGCAAGGCGAGCCTTAACGAGCATTTCTTCAGCGTCGGGTAGGCTAAGGCATGCATAGACGTTGCCACTGGATTTTTCGATTTCAGTCATTGTTTTCTCCTTCAGCATGAGCTTTCGCTGCTTTTAACCGTCCCCTGATCATGTCCAGATTCGGTCTGGGTGTTTTAATGCCCTGTGTTGATTTTTTCTGGAAGCACTGCAACACATAAACAGCATTGTGGAACTTCACAGTATAAACCGCCCTGTATGTATCGCGCTTAAAATCTTCAACGACTTCAAGCACGCCGCCAAAACCTTTCAACGGTTTGGCATGATCATGTTTTAAACCTGATTGAGCCAGATGCAGGGCATAACCGAATGCGTCAACGACCTCATCAGGCAGTGAGCCAAGTTCTTTTTGGATGAACCAATCCAATATAAATCTTTCAGTTGCTCTTTCATTTTTGGTAATTATCTCCAATTAGATATAATGGTCAAGTTATATTGTGTTGTGATTGTGCTTGAAGTGATTCGGCAAGTGGTCGAATAGCCAGGCAAGCAGTTGATCTACTTATTTGAAAGTGATGTGTATGAGCCGTTCGTACATTCGAATAAGCAGCCCCTTATACCTGCACGCGAACCTGGCCGCCCAGCACTACCGCTGCTTTGGCGATGGTTTTTAAGGTCACGCCTGTATTGTTCGGGTCAAGTAGTCGATCCACAACCGGACTTGCCGTATGCATCTCTCTGGCGAGCTGGGATTTACTCATATTACTTTCCTCCATCATCAGACGAATATCCGCAGTAACGATCTTTTTGGCAGCCAAGGCTCGCACTTCATCCAGTTCGCCTGTCTCTGCAATCATCATCTCAAGTTCATCTCTGGGTTTCATTGGCGAACCTCCTTGATTCTTTGTGAGCAAGCTGGCGTTCAATGGCATCGGCTTTGAAATTTTGTTCATTCATGGAACTGCTGAACATGGTTCGTACACCATGCCCAACCATTACACCCTTATACCCCATCGTGTCGATGGCATCATTGATTGCATCGTCAGACATGGGCTTGTCATCACTGCGCTGGGATGGGAACACATGCAATTCAAAGCGCCGCATAATGGTTTTGGCATGTTTGGCTGACCAGCGGGCTGCATGCAGGCTATGCCACTCTCTGGCGACAACTTCAAAGGTGTTGGCTTCAATGGCTTGAATGGACTTTTGGTGGGCTTGTTCGGCCAGATGATTGCGCTATTTCTTACTCACGGATTTTGTGAACACAGAGGGGTTGATTCGGGCCATCCATGGCCCTCACCCTGCGGGCTGCCTAAAGTCCGTCCAAATCGACTATCCTGTCGATTTGTCGAACCCTGCGAGGTTTTTCTCACCCTCTTTATCCACATTTTATAAATAGACGGCATGGCCATCTGTTTATAAAATGGCGGAGAGAGAGGGATTCGAACCCTCGGTGCCCGTTAAGACACACACGCTTTCCAGGCGTGCTCCTTCAACCACTCAGACATCTCTCCGTTTCCCCATTTTCAGGGGCGGCGCATAGTACGGTGACGCTACTATGATCGCAAGGATTGGGCGCGATTGGGTGGTTGACTAGGTGGACAGTCGTTTATTCAGCCATGCGCCGATATGACGGATCTCTTCAGGGCAGAGGTTGTGTTGCATAGGATAACTGTGCCATTGGATGGCGTATCCGAGTGATGCCAGTGTGCGGCGCGTCTGGTCTCCCAGACTGAATGGAACAACCGGATCGTCAATGCCGTGCGCCATGAATAGCGGCGTGTTTTTTGCCGCCGGTGAGCATTGCTCCAGGAAATCAGGCAAGAGCAGATAACCGGACAGAACCATAATGCCGGCCAGCGCTTCGGGCTGACGCAGGCCGACATGCAGGGCCATGGCCGCGCCTTGAGAAAAACCGGCCAGAATAATGCGGTTGGCAGCAATACCGCGCATCTGTTCCTGTTCGATCAGCATCTGAATGTCGCGGGCTGAGTTCATGATGCCGTCATGGTCATGTTTGATACCGAGTTCGCTCTCTCTGATATCGTACCAGGCCGGCATGATATAACCGCCATTGAGAGTGACCTGTATGGATGGCGCATGTGGAAAAATAAAGCGCACCGGTAGCTCGGCAGGCAGGCCAAGCTGGGAGACAATCGGTTCAAAATCATGGCCGTCAGCGCCGAGGCCATGCAGCCAGATGACAGCGGCTGTGGGCTGGGCGGCAGTTTCAACAGTCAGGTGCGCAAGCGTGTGTAGTGTCATTGTCTTAATCACCGCCATTCAGAGATTGATGGGCTGGACGATAATTCACCCGCCATGGCCAGCGCTGTTTGGCAAGCACGGCATCCTGTGTCGGCTGGTCAAGATAATTGAAGGCGAAGCGTAACACGCCCTTGTCACTGCCGGCCGAGTGTTCGAATAGCAGGGGATTGCCCTGATACTCCTTGAAATCACGCTGATATGTGCGAAACAGACTACCCACATGGAATATCTTGAGGCGTGGCTCTGCACGCAGGAATGATGCGCTGGAGAGGGTGAGCTTAGTTTGCTTGTCCAGTTGTCTGGACAGATGCTTTGCCGTATAGGCTTTGGCCGCCAGCGGCGCCGATGCCTGGGTGCCTTCGCAGATGGCAAACAGGATACGCAGATCCCTGCCACTTGCCATGCTGGTTTTGCGAGCCAATGTGTCGGAGAGCAGCAATACCCTTGATTCGGTGCCGCGCAGAATTTTGTCGCGTATAGCTTCGATTTTCATGGTCTGTCCGGCAATGATCCACTTCCTGTGGTGCATGCGATTGATGTTTGGATAAACTTCGAGTATGCGAATCACCACTAAAGCGTTGTATGTATTGATCCAGAATGCATGCCTTTGTGCGGCTGACCAACCACTGATTTCCCGGTGGGTGACAGACTGCATGGCCTTGAGGAACTGATCCAGGTGGCCGCGATTACTCTGCCATGCGCCATAGTGGATATAACCGTTTTGATTAAACTGCTTTAAATCACGGTTCCATAATTTATAACTA
>JALUWF010000066.1 GCA_027019785.1 Mariprofundus sp.
CGATAGGGATAACCTAGAGTCTGATCATTGTCCTGAAGCATTTCCTGATGGATATGGCTTTATTCAGTTAGGGGCATTTCTTGAGGCAAGTGCATATTGGAATGTTTCGCTACCGGATATTTGGGGATGGCAAGAAGAGCAAGATGATGAAGCTGTCAGAGAAGTGTTCCGAGGTATTATTGAAATAGATGGAATAGATAAAGCGATTCTATCTCAAGAGGCAAAGGTGATGCTTGATCGAATTAATTCCGCCTCGGGTAATGACGGCCACTACAGTTTTTACATGGATATAAACCATGTGGATGTTGATGATGATTTGGAAGCTGTGAATTACTGCGGCCTAGATATCCATAAACTTGAGCGAGCTTTGCACCACAAGTCGGAGTGGATTGTACAGCTGGCTGGTTATCTGTTAGAAAATTTGGATGATAAGAATGCATTATTAGAGATCGTGAAACGTGTGATTGATTCGGGGCGAGGGGTTGCTTTTTGGATTGCCGCCCAGATTGCCCAGAGAATCGAAATGGATTTGAAGATGCTCTTGATTGAAAGACTGAAACTGCCATTGGTGCCTGGTTGCCAGTATCTGTATCGGAAACTGAGCGAACTCGAACTTGAATTGGACGATGAAGTTAAAGGCATCTTGAGGAATGGTCTGCTAAATTCTGGTCCACTGACTGCTGAAGAATCAACAAAAGTGATAGCCAAATTGAGCCATTCTGAAATTAGAAGCTTGGTTCCTTTGATGGAAGAGGGATATCAGCATTGGTTGTCTCATGAAGAGCCACATCCAAAGGATGGAGGGAGGGTGCCTGATAGCCCGAGAGAGGAACTACTGGCTCTTTTGCTAACTGTTGATTCGGTCAGTAATCAAAATTTGTTACGGTACGTGACTGACGAAAGATCGGATGTGCAGAGATTGGCTGAAACGGCATTGATTGATCGGTTAGGTGGTAACGAGACTCTTAGAGGGGAGTTCATCGAAAGTGTGAGAGAAGGGGAAATGAGAGCATCCCTGCTTTCTCAAGCGTTACGTCAATCCGTTCAATTTAATGAGACTCAATGCGAATTAATCATACAACTACTCTCCAATGATGATGCAAAGATTCGATATGCAGCAATGTGCATTTTGGATTTGAAATACTTGCCGCAGTATCAAATTGGAAAATTGGCCAAAGTTCTCAGCGAAGATAATGAATTGGAAATCCGTGAAAAGGCGATGGCCCTTGTTCTCGACAGTGCGCAAAGCGGTAATAGGAGCAATCATGTTTGATGAACCAGTAGAGCCCGATTCAGAAGCGATGTTCGATGTATTCGAGGAGATGCTGCTGTGACGCTGCGCTGGTTTGCGCTTGGCTGTGGAATTATCGCCTGCATGTTGATCGGACTGGGTGCCGGCGAGCAGTGGATCAATCCGTTTGCCGCTCATGATCCGATGAGTGGGACAATCCTCTGGGAACTGCGCCTGCCGCGCCTGCTCACCGCTTTTGCCGTGGGTGGTCTGCTGGCGCTGGCCGGTGCCTGGTTTCAGGTGTTATTGGGCAATCCGCTGGCCGAACCTTATGTGTTGGGGGTGGCGGGCAGTGCTTCGGCAGGGGCGGTGACCGGCCTGATGTTCATGCCGGAATCGGCCTGGGCCATGAGCGCGGGAGCATTCGCCGGCGCATGGATCGGGATTGTCACGGTGATGTTTTTTTCACATCTGGGCTCCAGCCGTATGTTGCTGGCCGGCGTGGTACTGGCCGCTTTCTGGTCTGCCGTACTGGCACTGTTGCTGGCCCTGTTGCCTGAACAGGGCTTGTACCGCGCTTTTTCGTGGATGATGGGCGATTTGTCCCACTCTGATATTCCGGTGTATGTATTGTTGGCAGCCTGGGGCGTAGCGCTGGGCTGCGGTCTGCTGCTAACGCGTGCGCTGGATATGTTGCTACTCGGAGAACGTCACGCCGAAGCCCTCGGAATCAATGTCAAACAGCTTCGTCAACGCTTGTTGCTGCTGGCTTCCGCCGTCACAGCAGTGGCGGTCACAGCGGCCGGTACGATCGGTTTTGTCGGGCTGGTTATTCCGCATTTGATGCGCCTGTTATTTGGTTCACTACATCGCGCCGTATTGCCTGCATCGGCGATAGGTGGCGGCCTGCTATTGGTATTGGCTGATACCGCTGCCCGCACGATTGTTGCGCCAGCGGAACTGCCGGTCGGCATTCTGACGGCCATCATCGGCGTGCCGGTATTCCTGTTTTTACTGCTCAGGCGCAATTAACATGGCTGCCGTGCTGATGCTTTCGAACCTCTCTGTCCAACGCGGCGGAACGACTCTGCTCTCGGATCTGTGTTGCAGCTGCAATGCCGGCGAAGTGGTGGTGATTCTCGGCCCCAACGGAGCCGGAAAATCGAGTCTGCTTCTGGCGCTGGCCGGGCTGATTCCGGCCACCGGTCTGATTGAACTAAACGCCGCGCCTTTGCACAGTTATAGCCGTCATGAACTATCCCGCCATGTGGCATGGCAGGGGGAATTGCCACCCACAGAATTCGGGCTGACTGTGCAACAGCGCCTTGAACTGGCTGCCGGTGAACAGAGTGCGAACATTGAAAATGTGGCAACATGTATGGATGTCAAACCACTGCTGCATCGGCCACTGGGTGAACTCTCAAGCGGTGAGCGCCAGCGGGTAGAGTTGGCGGCGCTGATGTTGCGCGATGTGCCGCTCTGGCTACTTGATGAACCGACCGCGCACCTCGACCTGAAACATCAGATTCACTGCATCCATATGTTAAAAGAGCAGCGCACCAGGGGGCGAGCCATCGTGATGGTATTGCACGATCTGCAGCAGGCTCTGGCAATTGCCGATGCCCTGATTCTCATTGATGGCAAGGGGAATGCTGAATATGGTGCGGCAGCTCGACTGTCTGACAGTCAAACATTGAGCCAGCTGTTTGATGCGTCTGTCATCACGCAAGGGGATGTTCTGGTTCCCGATTATGGAGGTCAGTCATGAAAAAACGCGATAAAAGGCAGGGCGTAGTGCTGGTGCATACCGGTGAAGGAAAGGGTAAATCATCATCGGCATTCGGTGTGGTCTTTCGCGCCGCCGGCTGGGATATGAAGGTGTGCGTGATTCAGTTCATCAAGGGCAAATGGAAAACCGGCGAAGAACGCGCCGCCAGGAAATTCGACAATATCGAATGGCATACGCTCGGCGACGGCTTTACCTGGGATACCAAGAATCCGGAACAGGATATCAAAACCAGCCGAGAGATATGGGATCTGTGCAAAGAGAAAGTGCGTTCAGAAGAATTCGATTTGCTGATCTTCGACGAAATCAACTATTGCGCTAGCTACGGCTGGATACCCGGACAAGAGATTGCTGCTTTCATTCGCGAAGAGAAACCGGCATGGATGCATCTGATTCTGACCGGTCGCGACGCTCCAAAGGAAGTGATTGAAGTCGCCGACACCGCCACCGAAATGCGCATGATCAAACACGCCTACGAAGCAGGCATTTCAGCCACGCAGGGCATCGAATTTTGATATTATGAGTACCAAATCGTATGCGAACTGTTCATCTGTCACAATAAGGTGCCTTGCTGCAAGGCAACTTCATAAATTTCTGATAAAGATAGGTTTTTGACATACATATACCCATATATAAGAAACATCATACATACTTGACATAAAGAGGAGGTGACCTTAAGTTTCTGACATACAGAACTTTTTATGTCAGAAAACCAAGCTGCTTTGGAGTTAAGATGAATCTTGCCGATTATGTGGCTGGAAAATATATACAGCGAAATGAATATCAGAGCTTCACACCTGAAACCCTCAACCATGCCTGGGAAATTGCAGATGGTGATATACAAAATATGTTAAGTGAGGCCGATAGAGCATTAGGTGAACTCAACGCATTTTCTCAACTAATCCCCAATGTAGATTTCTTTATCCAGATGCACATCGCTAAAGAGGCATCCCAATCCAGTAGGATTGAAGGCACGCGTACCAACATGGAAGATGCGTTTCTTGATGAGATAGAGATCAGCCCGGAAAAACGAGATGACTGGCGAGAGGTGCAAAACTATATCCAGGCGATTCATGTTGCTGTTGAACAGTTAAAAGCATTGCCACTTTCAAACAGGCTGCTTAAAGATACACATCGCGTCCTGATGCAGGGTGTGAAAGGTGAAGGCAAAATGCCAGGAGAGTTTCGCAGCAGTCAAAACTGGATTGGCATAAGTCTAAAGCATGCTGCCTTTGTACCACCGCATCATGATGAAGTGCTGGCTCTGATGAGTGATCTGGAAAAATTTATGCATAATGATGGTTTGAAAATGCCGCATTTGATTCGAATTGCTATGGCTCATTATCAGTTTGAAACCATTCATCCATTTTTGGATGGTAATGGCCGACTGGGGCGATTGATGATTGCGCTCTATCTCTCAAGCAATGATTTGTTACGGAAACCCACTCTTTATTTATCCGATTTTTTTGAGCGTAATAAAACAATGTATGTCGATCATTTGATGGCTGTACGCGAAGGCAATCATATGAAACCCTGGATAATGTTTTTCCTTCATGGGGTACATGAAACAGCAAGGGCATCGATTCAGGTGTTTCAGGATATTTTGCAGCTTAAAGAAGGATTGGAGCGCGAAGTTCTGCCTCATTTTAGTACCCGAAGACAGGGTAATTCTCAGGCATTGATGCAGCACCTCTACAAGCAGCCTGTGGTAAATATTAAGTCAGTTAGCTTTTTACTTGGCACACCTGTTAATACTGCAGCATCGCTGGTAAATGACTTTGTGAAATTCGGTATCCTGGAAGAAATGACCGGCAATCGACGAAACCGGATTTTTTTCTTTAAGCGATATATGATGATTTTTGCACAGTAAGATGAGAATGAATGAACTTGAGCTACATGGAACAGCGAGTTCTGATCAGGTAATAACAAAACAATCACAACTAGCTTGTTTTGTTAGCAGGCCTATGATTGTTGGTCTATGGCATATATAGACCTAAATCGATCATTCGCTTCCATTTCAAAAGATCATGAGTTTGATGAAAGTGATTTTGAGCATGCTTTTCTAAATGCCGGCAAGACAACTCACTGGCCAGATATTCTAAAGCTCAAAAGGGTCGTTATTCTTGCAGAAGCAGGCGTTGGAAAAACAGAAGAAATCACGATGATAACGAATCGCATCAGAGCCAATGGTGAAAAAGCGTTCTTCTTGCGTCTGGAACACCTTTGCAATGATTTCGAGATATCGTTTGAAATTGGAACTTTCAGTGAATATCAGGAGTGGTTAACTGCTGATGAATCAGCCTGGTTTTTTCTAGATTCTGTGGATGAAGCAAGGATGTCGAACCCAAAGTATTTTGAAACCGCTATCAGAAAGCTATCCGTAAAACTGGGTGATTATAAGCAGCGGGCAAAGATATGTATTACTAGCCGTCCAAGTGAATGGCGTGCCAAGTCGGACATCACCTTGATTCAGTCATGGCTTCCCTATTTTGAAACAAAGGAGATAGGAGAAGGCCAAGACCATGAAGACCTCTCACCTAATGATGCTGAAAACCATTCGGTACAAATGAATCATACTAAAAACTCACAACCTGTTGATCCGTCAGTGTATGGTATTCAGCCTTTAAACAATGCACAGAAGAAGCAATTTGCGGAAGGCTTGGGTGTCAGAAACACTAAATCCTTTTTAATTGCCATTGAAAAATCCGAAGCCGACATATTTTCTGGAACCCCACAAGATTTAATTGAGCTTATCAGTTACTGGAATTCAAAAGGTACGATTTCTAATAGAGCCAAGATGATTGAGTTTGGAATCAATTCAAAATTGACAGAAGTTGACCCTGATAGGGCATCAACTCTTCCTCTTGCTGCTGAGGATGCATTGTATGGTGCAAAATGTTTAGCTGCCGCAGCCACCTTCTTGAGAGAAAATAGAATTCTTATTCCTGATCATGGTTTAGTTATCAGGTCGGAGTCTATCGATACTCATAGTGTATTGGGTGAATGGAGCGCTGATCAATGCAGAGCGTTATTATTAAGGCCAATTTTTGATAAAGCCATCTACGGCACAGTGCGCTTTCATCACCGAAGCGCCAGGGAGTATCTAACAGCACAGTGGCTTTATGATCTGCTTCAATCAGGAAAATCTCGACGATCCATTGAATCGTTATTCTTTTCTGAACGTTATGGCGAACAGGTTTCAATTCCATCCATGCGATCAGTGCTTGCCTGGTTGATACTCTGGGATGACCAAATTCGCCAAAGAACAGCTGAAATATCTCCAGAGGTCTTATTGCAAGGAGGTGACCCTTCTTCACTACCAATCGAGGTTCGCTGCACGATGTTGAGAATATTTTGTCAGCATTATGCTGAACAGTGCATAGGTCATCTTTCTTTTGATATTGCTGAAGTAAGAAGGTTCGCCCATACCGATTTAGGGCAAATGATTAATCAATTGCTGGATATGCATTCAGAGAATGATGAAGTTGTAGAGCTATTGCTCAGAATGGTTTGGCAGGGGGAAATACAAAATTGTAGCAATGCTGTGCTAATAAATGCGCTAGATGCAGAAACATCAGCTTACAGGCGTATGTATGCTATCCAGGCATTAGCATCCATCGGTTCAAATCAGCAGAAACAACAGTTCATTGCATCGGTTATTGCAGACAGGGAACTTAAAAATGAACGCATCATTGGCGAAATAATCTCAGAACTTGCTCCAACGCATCTGGGTGTCGAAGGGGTGATTTCGTTACTTTCTCATGTAAGAAATAGGGATCGCTTTTCGGTCTCTACGTTTTATTGCGTCCTGGAAAATTATGTTTTACAGAATTGTCGTTCAGATGAGCTGTTCGATTGGATTCAGAGAGCGCGATCAATGTTGAAGCAGGAACCTGTCGTTGAAAAACGATTTTTTGAAGTATCCCAGAACTATGCATGGCTTCTTCCTGTGGCTGCTTTGGCGGCAGAGAGGTTGGTGAAAGAAAATTCGCCAGATGCTCTGAAGGCAGAAGTGCTGGAAGTAATCTCTCTTTCTCAGGCTTCCCGATACTATGACAGTTACCGATCTTCACGACATACTTTAGATAAACTGGTTCCTGAACACTCCGAATTAAACCAAGCCCTCTTCTGGTTTGATGTGGGACTTGCTCGGAAGCATCTGAATAAGAAAAAAGGAGCGCGCCTGACCGAGTGGAGGTCAGTCAATTCATTGGACAATTATTGGCGCTTCAACTCTGATAACTTTGAAGATGTTTTGCGAGATGTGCGAACTAAAGAACTGCTAGATGATCAACTGATAGCTCTTTCACTAGTTTTTGATGTTTATCGACAGGCTGGGCGAGGAGATGTTCGTCGTAACGCAATGTGGAAAGCTGTAAAAGGTATCGAAGAACTTGAAACCAGTCTGCGCACATTGTTAAACTCACCAGCAATGTCAAAAGAACAGCGAAAACAAAGGAAATCGGATGCTTATTATAAGCGGCATCAACAGTTACAAGAGAAAAAAGAAGCCGAAAATCGGCAGAGTTGGGTTGTGTGGCTTAAAGAACATACAGGTGTGTTACGTGATACCAGTATCGCTCAAAAAGGCGATGTTTGGAACGACACACAATACTTGCTGGATATTCTTAGTGAAAAATTTAGCCATAGCCAGTGGGCTCAATCTCATTGGGAAGTCTTGATTGAGGAGTTTGGAATTGAGGTAGCAGATGCATTTAGAGATGGATGCATCGACTATTGGCGGAAATATATTCCAGAAGTACGTTCAGAAGGCATGGAAAATCCCAATAGTGTACCGTATGCTGTTATTGTTGGCATGAGTGGCCTTGAGATGGAAGTTAAACATGTTCCAGAATGGCCAAACAACCTATCCGAAGCTGAGGCGCATCTGGTTAGCAGATATGCACTGAAGGAATTGAATGGCTTTCCTGACTGGATACAGCGCTTTCATAAGGTATTTCCACAAGTTCT
This sequence comes from Mariprofundus sp., assembly GCA_027019785.1. Taxonomy (GTDB): domain Bacteria; phylum Pseudomonadota; class Zetaproteobacteria; order Mariprofundales; family Mariprofundaceae; genus Mariprofundus. The sequence continues at coordinate 7,989 of JALUWF010000066.1, forward strand.
TGAATCCCGGATACTGAAGGAGATTGAATGGGAATTCTGCAAATATGATGGAGAACCTACCTTTTGCTATGTGCTTTCAGATATTTCCAGGCTTGAATGGTTACAGTCAAAATTTATTGATCGCTTGCTTGAATTATTAAATAATTATGAGCCCAAACACAATCAGACAATAGAAAATACTCTGAGTATTGTCCTTTCTGCGGAGGGTTTGGATATAGATATATTTGCTGCATTAGCAAAATCTAAATCAGGTTCAGTCGAAGAGCCTTCAAGGCAATCACTGTGGCTGGCTGCATGGACCTGCGTAAATGCTCAACAGGCCATTGATATGTTAGCTGAGCTATTAGGCCAAATGGATGATCAAGAAAAAGCCACGCAATTGGCTATGTCGTATATCACGAATCTGGTTGGAAGCAGGCGAGTATCATCGCTTCACAGCATCCATGAAAACTACATGAGCGTCAGTATTCTTCATTCGTTGATCAAACTCATGCATACCTATATTCATCACTCCGTGGATATCGAAAGAGCAGGCACAGGTGCATACAGCCCGAGTCTAAGAGATAACGCGCAGGATGCTCGTGATCTGCTTTTCCGGCTTTTGAAAGAGATCCCCGGCAAGGAAACATACCTAGCGCTGATGGATCTTGCCCAAACTCACCCTGATGAACGTTCCAGAGACTGGTATGCAGTTCATGCTAAACAACGCGCCGAATTGGATGCGGAACCGGATGCATGGACTCTTGAAGGGATCACTTGCTTTGCTGCAGAAGCTGAAAAAACACCTGGAAATCATCGAGAGCTTTTTGATCTTACAATATCGAGGCTTTTAGATTTGAAGGATGATTTAGAGGGGGGTGATTTAAGCAACGCAGGTCTTCTCATTAAATCGCGAGTAGAGAGGGGTCATCAAATATACATTGGAAATTGGTTAAGGGATCGGAGTTGTGGCAGGTATGCAGTTCCGCTGGAGGAAGAAATGGCTGATGCGAAGCGCCCCGATTTCCGAATTCATTGCCCATCAATAGATGCGCCAGTGCCTATTGAGCTGAAAATCGCTGACAAGTGGTCTGGTGCTGAGCTTTTGGAAAGGCTTGAAAATCAGTTGTGTGGTCAGTATCTCAGAGATGTTCGTTCAAATTGCGGGATATTCCTTCTAACTTATTGCGGAGGGAAAAAATGGCAGCACCCCAACACCAAAAAACGTTTGGACTTTTTAGGCCTTATTCAATTGCTCCAAGCAAAAGCCCATAAAATAGTAGCATCGAACAGTATGGTCGAATCTATCGAGGTGATCGGTATTGATCTGACCAGACGTGAAAATAAAGTTGTAATGGTGAAAAGTTAATATGACGAAAGTGCTGCTGGCGCACGGATCATCCGACTCATCCCACAACAGGCAAGTGGAAAAACTAGCAGGTAAGGTTTCTGCGCTGCTGGATGAAGAAATCGATACGGCATTTCTTGGTGATGACAGCCTACCGAAGGGAGCGCACGTATTGCCGCTGTTTCTTGGTGAGGGTACACATGTGCGTGAGGATATTCCGAAGCTGATTGCTACATCGGGGGGAGTATTATTACCGCCGCTGGCGTCATGTGCGGATCAGGTTGCAGCGTTAGCGCTGGAAGAAATAACCAGGGAGACCCGGCGCACCAACGCAATGTTTGTGCTCTATCGTTTTGGCGGTTTTGAGAAACTGACTACCGCACTCTATGGTCAGGTGAAAGCCTGCTCTAAGCATGCACTGGCATCGCTGCATAGCGAACCTTCAGTAAAATCAGTATTGGAACATTGGCAGCAGGAGGGTGTAAAACCCATATCCCTGCAACCGATGTTATTGTTTGAAGGAAAAAGCATGGACAGACTGCGCAGTATGACTGAAGCATTCGATATCAATATGGCACCTGTGTTATCCGGGTATGACAACTTTGCTGCGCTGATCGCACAGTGCTTTCGGGCTCAACCATGAAACTTGATGCGGCATTACAAGCGGGCGAAGTGGCTCTTGTCGGGGCTGGCCCCGGTGCTGCCAGCCTGCTGACGCTGGCGGCGGCCAAGCTGATTGGCGATTGCGATGCGATTGTGTATGACGCGCTGGTCTCCGCTGATGTGATGACGATGGCGGACAAGACGGCTGAAAAGATTCTGGCCGGTAAACGCGGCGGGCGTGCTTCGGCCAGTCAGCACGATATCTGCGAAACACTGGTACGGCTGGCTCAAAGCGGTAAACGTATTGTACGGCTCAAGGGGGGCGATCCGTTTGTGTTCGGGCGCGGCGGCGAGGAGGTGCGTGCGCTGGCAATGGCCGGCATACGTTTCAGAATTATTCCCGGCATCACTTCCGGTATAGCAGCTCCGGCCATGGCCGGGATTCCGGTCACAGATCGCTCGGTCAATGCCACGCTGGCATTTTTGACCGGGCACGAGGCCAGTGAGAAATCACGCATGGACTGGCAGGCACTGGCCCGCGCATTTCCGGTACTGGTATTCTACATGGGCGCGAGAAACCTGCCGGAGATTGCCAAACGCCTGCTTGATGCCGGACTTGCGAAACAAACGCCGCTGGCCATCATTCGCAATGCGACACTTGCCAATGAACAAACCACGGTCGCAACATTATCCGAAGCGGCCGATGGCAGCGTGACTGCCAGGTCGCCATCCATTGTGATTATCGGCGATGTTGTGACCAACAGAATCTGCTGGAAGGATTGAATATGAAAAAACCACCCATGATACCCTATAAGCGCCACGCCATTTTTTGTTGTGGTAAAAGCTGCGGTGAAAATATGCCGCTGCTAAATTACATGAAAGACAAAGTGATTGAGGCCGGCTTGACGGCGGGGAATCCGAATGCGGTGCGGGTCAATCGTGCCGGTTGTCTGGGCGTCTGCGCCGAAGGGCCGATCATGGTGGTGTATCCGGAAGGCGTATGGTATTGCCATCTCGATGAAACTGGCATCGATCAGATCATTGATGAGCATTTCAAAGGCGGTCAGCCAGTCGAGTCGCTATCGTTTTATCACTACGCCTGAATCGAAAAATGAGCAGGATTACCAAGGGTGCTTTCAAATCTGTTTGGAAGCGATTACATTTTGTGCCGGATTGGAGCCTCCTATGAAAACCTTATGCATGATTATTGCCCTGCTTGGCACGGTTACTTTTGATGGCGTGGCATCGGCCCATGCTGAAACCCGCTATATTGTTGATCAGGCCAAACTGCCCCTGCGCTCCGGCCAGAGCACCAGCCATGCCATCGTGCGCATGCTGCCCAGCGGCATGGCTGTGAAAGTGCTGGAACAATCGGCCACCGGCTATACCCATGTAAGCATCCCTGGCGGTAAGGATGGCTGGATACTGAGCCGCTATTTAATGAAGGAACCGGCGGCCCGGGTTCGCCTGATCTCGGCAGAAAAAGAACTGAGTAAACTGCATCAGTTAAAACAGCAAAAATCAGCCCTTGAACAACAGCAAAATAAACTCAAGACAGAAAACAGACAGTTACAGGATGAGCTGGCGAACATCCGGAAAACTGCCGCCAATGCGGTGGCGATCGCCAATGAAAACAGCACTTTGAAAGCGAAGGCCGCACAGGCTGAACAGGCGTTTGAATCACTGCGCCGGGAAACCGACAGCCTTAGAGGCGGCGCGCAACAACGCTGGTTTATGCTCGGCGGCGGCGCTATTTTGCTCGGCATTCTGCTCGGGCTAATTCTGCCCCGCCTGAAATTCCGCCGCAAAGACCGCTGGAGCAGATATTAACCCCTTACGAACTGCGTCCTCTGTGTAACACCCACATGATGACAAAAAGGCGAGTACGGTATATAATGCCATAGCGTGTACGGAGGTGCAGATGTCTGTTCGCCCGGCTGCTGTTGCCAACCTGTTTTATCCCGGCGAAATCCGGGAACTGCGCACGTTTATCGCTGATGCGCTGAGCCTTGCGACAAGTCGCTTGCCGGTGGATTTGCCTGTTCCCAAAGCCATTATCGTGCCGCATGCCGGTTATATCTACTCCGGCCCGACCGCAGCCTTCGCCTATGCCGCACTGCAAACATCAGACATTAACCGAGTCGTATTACTGGGGCCGGCCCATCGCGTGGCTTTTTACGGCATGGCACTGTCGGGTGCTGACGCCTTTGCCACCCCGCTGGGCGACGTGCGGCTGGATGCGGCGGCAAGGCATCTGTTACTGGATCAGCCCGAAGTGGCTGTGAACGATGCCGCCCATGCACAGGAGCACTCGCTGGAAGTGCAACTACCGTTCCTGCAAATCGTACTGGATGACTTTTCGCTGCTACCGATATGTATCGGTTCGGTGCATCCCGAATGCGTGAGCGGCGTACTCGAACAGCTGTGGGGTGATGTGCACACCCTGTTTGTTATCAGTTCCGACCTGTCCCACTATCACCGCTATGCAGAAGCCAACGCGCTGGATCAGAACAGTGTTGAAACCGTTTTGCAGATGCGTGCACCGCTGCATCATGAGCAGGCTTGCGGCGCAACGGGCATCAACGCGTTGCTACCGTTAGCCCGCCGATTCGGCCTGACGCCGAAACTGCTGGATTATCGCAATTCCGGTGATACTGCCGGCGACAGGAAGCAGGTGGTCGGCTATGCCTCCATTGCATTTTTCGAGCCGGAGCAAACATGAGCCTGGATAAGGGCTCTCTGCTGCTCGAGCTGGCGCGCCGGGCGATTGCCGCGCGGCTGGGCATCAGTTCTTCTGCGCCGGATATCGCAGCGGCGGACTGGCTGCAAGCCAAAGCCGCAACCTTTGTCACGCTGACCATACATAGCCAGTTGCGCGGTTGTATCGGCACGCTGAAAGCGTATCGCCCGCTGATCGATGATGTGCAGTCCAATGCCGTCGCCGCCGCTTTTCATGATCCCCGTTTTCCGCCGCTGGCTGCCGATGAGTATGAATCGATCCGGTTGGAAGTATCACTGCTCTCGGCCATGCAGCCGCTGACGGTTGCCGATGAGTCCGCTGCGCTCGCAGCTATCAGACCCGGCATCGACGGCGTGGTGCTCGGATACGGGGCGCATAAAGGCACCTTCCTGCCGCAGGTATGGGAGCAGTTGTCCGAGCCGGCGCAATTTATGGCGCATCTGAAACTGAAGGCGGGGTTAATTGCCGGTTTCTGGCATCCTGATATGCGCCTGTTCACCTATCAGGTCGAGAAGTTCAGAGAAGCGGACAGAGAAGCGGGGGAGCTGTAACGATGCCCGATACTCATTTTCCCGCCCGCTACTGGCACCGCCTTGACGATGGCCGCATTCAGTGCGATCTCTGTCCGCGCGACTGCAAACTGCATGACGGGCAGCGCGGCCTCTGTTTTGTGCGAAAACGCGAAGGCGAGCAGATGGTGCTCACCACCTATGGCCGTTCATCCGGTTTTTGTATTGATCCGATTGAAAAGAAACCGCTCAACCATTTTTATCCCGGTTCCAGCGTACTCTCCTTCGGTACCGCAGGCTGTAATCTGGCCTGCAAGTTCTGCCAGAACTGGGATATTTCCAAGTCGCGCGAATTTGACCGTTTGTGCGCCCAGGCCGAACCGGATCAAATCGCCCGGGCCGCCGCCGAACACGGCTGTATGAGCGTGTCCTTCACCTATAACGATCCAGTCATCTTTCTCGAATATGCCGTCGATACGGCGCGCGCCTGCCACGCGCTGGGCATCAAAACGGTGGCCGTCACCGCCGGTTATATCCATGCCGAAGCCCGCCGCGAGTTTTTTGAGCAGATGGATGCGGCCAATGTGGATTTGAAAGCATTTACGGAGGATTTCTATTATAAACTCTGCGTTGGCCAGTTGCAGCCGGTACTTGATACGTTGCAATACCTCAAACATGAAACCGATGTATGGTTCGAAATCACCACGCTGCTGATTCCGGGACAGAATGACAGCGACACGGAACTGACTGCCATGTGCGACTGGATCGCCGCACATCTGGGGCCGGAGGTGCCACTGCATTTCACCGCCTTTCATCCCGACTGGAAAATGACCAATATCACCGCCACACCCGCATCCACATTAAACAGGGCGCGACAGATCGGGCTAAGGGCCGGATTGCAATACGTCTATACCGGCAATGTCCATGATCGCAGTGGCGGCGCGACACTCTGCCCCGCCTGCCATGCCAGAGTCGTTGCCCGTGACTGGTACGAAATACTGGAATATCGAATCTCCGATGACGGTCATTGCATGCTTTGCGGTCAGGTCATACCGGGCCGTTTCGCTCCGTTCCACACCGCCTTTGGCGCTCGCCGCATGCCTGTCAGCATTTGAACCTGACAACACGCCCGCAGTGAAATAACTATTCAGTACCATCTGAATCTGCAATTCTCTGCTATACTGCGATCATCCGCTAAAAACAGCATCGCTTCTGCAGGCAGACACGCAGTCAAAAAGCAGCAGCTGACTTTTTACGATGTATCGGACAGGGAGGTATCATGGTTGCAAGCCCTGAAGGGCGGCTGATCGCTCTGTGGCAACGCCTGGGCGGCAGCGCTGCCGGACGCAGTATTTTCAGTTGGATGCTGCGTTATTTTGTAACCTATTCGGGCTCTGTGCATCCACAGCTATTACAGTTCGAGCCCGGTGACGTTGTTGCGCGGCTGCGGGTGCACTGGCAACTCCGACCAAAGGTTCAGAAGCCGTGAGCAGCGACCGCCTTGATACACCGTTTACCCGACACGCCGGCGTCGATACGCCACTGATTTGCGGCCCCATGTATCCATGTTCCAACCCGGAGCTGGTGGCGGCGGTGTCTGATGCCGGCGGCCTTGGCGTAGTGCAGCCTGTGTCGCTTACCTTTGTCCACGGACACGATTTCCGAGAGGGCTTGCGGCTGATCCGCCAGCAGACATCGAAGCCGATTGGCATGAATGCCCTGATTGAACGCTCATCACGGCGTTATCATGAACGCATGCAGGCGTGGATTGATATTGCTCTGGAAGAAGGGGTGCGTTTTTTTATTACATCGCTGGGCAACCCGCGCTGGGTGGTGGAACGCGTCGCTGCCTGCGGCGGCGTGGTTTATCACGATGCTACCGAGCGCAAATGGGCGCTGAAGGCAGTCGATGCCGGCGTGGATGGTTTGATTGCCGTCAACAATCGGGCTGGCGGTCATGCCGGCGGCTTCTCAGCTGCGCAGCTGATCGACAGGCTGGGAGATCTGGGGCTGCCTATGATCTGCGCCGGCGGCATTGGTGATGAAAAACAATTTGTCGCGGCGCTGAAGATGGGCTATGCCGGCTGCCAGTCGGGAACACGTTTTATCGCCACCTCCGAATGTCGGGCCTCGATGCCTTACAAGCAGGCTATCGTTGATGCCGGGGAAGAGGATATTGTATTGAGTGAACGTATTACCGGCGTACCGGTTTCGCTGATCAATACGCCGCACGTAACCTCCATGGGACTGAAGACCGGTGCACTGGCAAGGCGGATGCTGCAGGGCAGGCACAGCAAGCACTGGCTGCGTCTGTTATACACGCTGCGTTCCGCTTTTCAGTTGCGGCGTGCCTCGCTGGATGAGAGCGGTACGCATGAATTCTGGCAGGCGGGTAAAAGCGTGGATGCCATTCATCATATTGAGTCAGCAACGGAGATCGTGCGGCGCTGCCATGATGCCGCGCTCGATATGGATCATCAGGTTTCAACCGATGGATAAAATCTGGCTGCAATCCTACGCACCCGGCGTGCCTGAAACGGTGGATACCGAAGCCTACGCATCAATCACGGATCTGTTCGAGCAGAGCGTGGATCGTTTCCGTCATCGCCCGGCCTACTCGAATTTCGGCCATCATCTGAGCTTTGATGATGTGGATCAGTTGAGCCGCCACTTCGCCGCCTGGCTAAGCAGCGGCATCGGACTGCAGCAGGGTGATCGCATCGCCATCATGCTGCCCAATGTGTTGCAATACCCTGTCTGCCTGTTTGCCGCCCTGCGGGCCGGTCTGGTGGTGGTGAACGTCAATCCGCTCTATACGCCGCGCGAACTGAACTACCAGCTCAGGGATTCCGGCGCAGTCGTTATTGTGGTGCTGGAGAATTTTGCTCATACGCTGGCCGAGGCGCTGGAAGGCACGGGCATCCGCCATGTCGTTACCACGCAGATTGGCGACCTGTTTGGTTTTCCTTCCTCATTTATCGTCAATGGCGTGGTCAAGTATGTCAAACATATGGTGCCGCCTTTTGATCTGCCCGGTGCTACGCACCTGAAGAGTGCGCTCGCCGCCGGAGCCTCGCTGAGCTTTCACCGCATAACGCAACAGCATAGCGATCTCGCCTTTCTGCAATATACCGGCGGCACTACCGGCGTATCCAAGGGTGCGATACTGACGCACGGCAACATGGTGGCGAACCTGTTGCAGGCTTATGTGTGGGCCAGAGAGAGTCTGACAGACGGGGAGGAGGTCAGCATCACGGCCTTGCCGCTGTATCATATCTTTGCCCTGACAGCCAACGCCCTGCTGGCGCTTAAAATCGGCGCCCGGAGCATTCTGATTACCAACCCGAGGGATATGCCCGTATTTGTCAAAACACTGCTGCATGAACGGTTCTCGCTATTTGTCGGCATTAACACCCTGTTCAACGCGCTACTGCATACACCGGGATTTGATCATCTCGATTTTTCCGCCCTCAAACTGACGCTGGGCGGCGGCATGGCCGTGCAGCGCAGCGTGGCTGAACAGTGGAAAACCGTGACCGGCAATACCTTGCTGGAGGCCTATGGCCTGACTGAAACCGCGCCGGGTGTATGTATCAATCCGTTAAATATCCCCGCTTTTACCGGCGCCATCGGTTTGCCTCTGCCATCGACCGATCTGTCCATTCGCAACAAGGACGGGCAGGAACTGGCTGTGGGCGAATCGGGTGAATTATGGGTAAAAGGGCCGCAGGTGATGCGGGGCTACTGGCAGCATGAACAAGAGAGCATGAAAACGTTGAGCGGCGATGGCTGGCTGCATACCGGCGATATGGCCAGAATGGATGCGCGAGGCTTTGTCTATATTGTCGATCGGCTAAAAGACATGATTCTGGTTTCCGGTTTCAATGTCTACCCCAATGAGATCGAGGCCGTGCTGGCCGCACACGACAAGGTGCTCGAAGCAGGCGTGATCGGCGTGACCGATCCCGGCTCCGGCGAAGCAGTGAAGGCGGTCGTGGTCAAGTTCGATGCATCTCTGGATGAGGCGGAACTGCGCAGCTATTGTCATGAAAACCTGACCGGCTATAAATGCCCGAAGTATTTCGAATTCGTGGATGAACTGCCGAAAACCAATGTCGGCAAAAT
>JALUWF010000067.1 GCA_027019785.1 Mariprofundus sp.
CATATGGCGCTGCACTTTATTCTAGTCGTTGCTCCACTGGTTGCTCTATTTGGTTTCCTGGTATTTTTAGCTCAGATTATCAAAAAAGCGGCTCGGAACAGTCTGTTTTCCGATGAAGATCGCGCTGAGTTTGTGCTTGTTCGCAATTTGATAGGATTGCGCTGGCACGAACAGGTTACCGTGATCTTCCTTGGTGTGTTGGCACAGCCAATTCTATATGCGACCCTCGAATTGCCGAAACGCATTGTCAATGGTGCTATCGAATCAAATCATTTTCCCATCGAGATTCTTAGCGGTCAGTATACGCAACTAGAGTACCTCGGGATCTTGTCAGGCCTATATCTTATTACACTGATTGCGAGTGGAGCAATTAAATATTGCATAAATGTCAAAAAGGGGCAGATCGGAGAGCGAACACTTTTGAGGCTTCGTCTGGTGCTTTACCGGGCATGGCGCCGTGCACCGGAAGGACAGCGCAGAACCGAAGTCATCCCACTATCGACGAGCGAAATAGAGCCCATCGGAGGGTTTGCGGGAGAGGTTCTGGCAACACCTGTTTTCCAAGGCGGTACATTGATCACGGTCTTGTTGTTTATGTTCATTCAAGATCCGATATTGGGTGCAGCGGCGATGGCACTCGTCCCTGTTCAGCTGTTCATCATACCCATTTTGCAAAGGTGGGTAAACAAACGGATGAGACTCCGGATTCGTGCTGTTCGCGCATTTGGAGACATTCTTGGTGAGCAAACCGGCGATGTGTCCGGCCGAAACATAACTCGCAGAACACTTTCAGCAGCTCACCGGCTAAGAAACACAAGACTCGACTTGCAGCGCGCAAAGTATTTGCAGAAAGCAATCAGCAATTTTCTAATGTCATTGACGCCCTTTCTACTCTACTCAATTGGAGGTTGGCTTGTCATTGAAGGCCGATTATCACTAGGGGCCTTGGTGGCAATAATTGCAGCCTTCAAAGATTTTTCCAGTCCTTTCCGGGAACTCATTCTCTACTACCAGAATTCGTCCGATGTCAGACTTCGATCAAGAGAGTATGAAAATTTCTTGATGAAATGTGGAAGTCTAACCCATGGGCCGAGCGTGAAGCAGTGGAGTAATCGTCCACAATTCTCTGAAATCGAAGGAGCTTCATGATGCGCTTTGCTCGGCTAGCTTTGGTGATGGGACTAATTTGGTCGACGGTGGCTGTTCTGCCTGCACACGCGGATGGCGTCGAACAGTCCTTGGAAGGTCTTCACGGCATCTACGTGAGCAAACTGTGCGTTGCCAGCGGTCTTCAAGATGGCGACGCTGAGATTGAGATGGTGTTCGAGAACATTTCCGCCGAGATGGTGTTCCTAGATGGTGTCGCATCCGATGTGTCTTTGGGTGGTGAGTTATACTTCAAAGATCTCGTGGGTTCGACGATCACGCAGAATGGATTTGGCGTGGATGAAGGAGAAATACTTGATGTCTCGAGTTCCCACATCGGCGCGCGATTGACTGATCTCAAACAAGATCTCAGCCCAGGCGACCATCCAACTGTTTTCTTGAACTTCAGGCACGGAACGCTGGAGGTCACGGCACATGTATTACCGCGAGGTCAATGCTGACCGTGACCGAGGCACAAAAACTTCTCAGTGGCGTAAACGGAACGTCGATTTGATTCCGTCATCGCGAAGTTGCTGCATCTCACCCTCATCAAACAATCCCCATGGAGATATACAAATGAAAAAGACCACCCTTTTACTCTCACTAGCCGCGATTTCCGCCGCAAGTCTCGTATGGGCGCATGGCGGTGCCACAGGGATCGTAAAGGAACGCATGGACGGCATGGTGGCTATGAGCAAGGCGACAAAGGCGATTACACCCATGATGCGCGGTAACGTCGAATACAATGCCGAAGCTATCCGAGAATATGCACGCACGATCGAGGAACATGCCGGAGAAGCAATGACAAAGCTTTTTCCCGAAGGGAGCGGTGGCATGCCCTCCGAGGCGAAAGACGATGTGTGGACCGACTGGGAGCAGTTTGAAGTTCTTGCCATGCAACTGGAGAGCCTTGGCAAAGGTCTCGGCCAAGCTGCCGAAAATGGCCTGGCGGCATCAGGTTCTGCGGACGGAGCTAGCACTAATATGATGGGGACCGGCGGCATGATGGGCACCGGCAGCATGATGGGCGCGGGCAGCATGATAGACATCGAGATGCTTGCGCAGATGCCAGCCGACGCGGTCTTTGCAAAAGTCGGCCAAGCATGTTCGGCGTGTCATACAAAATTCCGCGCCGAGTCCAACTAACATGAAGCGCTTATCTATTGGCCTTGGCTTGTTTGCCGCCCTTGCGGTGATCGGCTTTCTTGGGCTCGCTGCTTGGCCGATTTCCCGAACTCCGTCGCCTTCACTGGCGACTCTGGACGGCAATGTTCAGAATGGAGCCTATCTTGCGAGAGCATCCGGCTGCATCGCTTGCCATACCAACCCAGAGGGCGGCGCTCCTCTGGCAGGTGGTATAGCTCTGGAGACGCCATTTGGCACATTGTATTCGCCAAATCTAACGACAGATCCTGTTCACGGGATCGGGGATTGGACAATCGACCAGTTCGCAGTCGCGGTAAGGCAGGGTATATCCCCGGAGGGAGAGCCCTATTATCCCGCTTTCACCTATCCGTTCTATGCGGACTTCTCAGATCAGGACATCGCGGATCTCTGGGCGGCATTCCAAACTGTGCCACCGGTGGCGGAACCTTCTGTCGCGCCAAGTATGATGTTCCCGTTCAATCAGCGTGCTGGTCTAAAGTTGTGGCGCGCAGCATTTATGCACGACCCCGATACGGAACCTGTGGAGGGCAAAGGCGATAGTTGGAATCGTGGCAAATGGTTGGTCGAAGGAGCGACTCACTGCAGTGCTTGCCACACACCTCGCAACTTGGCTGGAGGGCGTAAAGAAGAAACTGAGAAGTTCGCGGGTTCAGACTTGATCCCAGGTGGAGGTAAAGCGCCTGCGATCGATACATCTTCGCTTAAAGAACAAGGATGGGATGCGGACAATTTGGCTTATGCATTGAAGACCGGTCTGACTCCATCCGGAGATGCCTTTGGCAACGCCATGGGAGAAGTCGTTTTACATGGAACCCAGTTTCTCAGCACTGGAGATCTTGCCGCCATGGCCGAATACCTAATGGATCAACCAAG
>JALUWF010000068.1 GCA_027019785.1 Mariprofundus sp.
ATCTGTCGGAAATCTGTTGCCAGAGCGATGTATCGTGCATGGTGGTCATTGCCTGAATAGTACATGCATCATGCCGATCATCCAGTGGAATCATTTTATGTAAATTTTGGCGCAATAGTTGTGAAACCCAAAATCCGACATGGCTGCTGAAACGTCGTTGATTTTACCTTCAACCACTGCTTTTCTGGGTGACTTTCGCTACTTATTTATCTTCCTGATGCTAGTATCCGACTTCTTTGCTGGGGTATTGCCGTGGTTTTTGATAGATTTCCGTTTTTGAGGCGCAGCTATCCTGTGGCATTCGATAAATCGAGTGTGGAATCAGCTCATATGCAGCACTGGTAACACCTGATGCGAATATCCCGAAACAGATCAATATATGCCGTCGAGACATTCATCCATAAAGAACGCGCATGCCGAGTGATGTGAGCCGGGATTTGATACAAGCGCCAGCGAATCGTTTGTACTTGATGTTTTCTCCACTCATCAGGCAAGAGATGCATTTTGAACATCACAAACAGATTGTACGCCATTGCACCGATACGAAAGAATACAGCATTGGCGTTAAACTGACCGCAAGGCATCCGCTCCATACCAAAGCCGATCTTGAGTTCCTTGATTCTGTTCTCACTATGTTCACCACGCATGCGATACCAATCCATGATATCCTCAGCAGGGTCGGTTTTGTTGGTGGCCACAGCATGGTAAAACCATTCGGGTTCTTCCTTATCCAATGACAGCTGACGGCCTTTACGGAAAACAACCAGTGTAAAAGCCTTGGGCGTACCCTCCATGCAATGCACAGTGCTGGCGATTTCACCATCGCTGTATGGTTTCCATGCCGACTCAGGAATGGCTGCAATGGTTGCCTTAACAGCCGGATCTTTTTTGGCGGCAATAGCAAAGGTGACATGATCATTTTCGCAATCATTGATGACATCCGCCTGATAGGTAGCTGAATCTGCACGCAGCCTGGCAATACGTTTGCCCTTTGGCATATTGGCTTTGCACTCCTGTATAAATTCCCTGTTACGACTAGCCGGAGCGGCATTCCCCTCTCTGAACTCCTCATGGATAATCAAACCATTCTCAGCCAGATGACCGAGCATGGGCATATAACCCTTCTCATGTTTGTAAGTAAATTCGGCTGCATACTTGGCTGCGACAATCTGGGAGGCATCGATATCCAGTGTGTAATCTTTTTCTGCTTCCCGTTTCATGGCCCACTTGAGCTGTTTGTTCTTTACCGTCTGCAAACCATCCAGACCAGAACTGGAACCCATTCGCCGTAGCCAGTTACCTGTCGCATCAGAACTTGGAATCGTCATATTCAGCAGCGACGGTAATCCATTATCATTGGCCAACATACGAATATCTTCCAATGCGCGACCGCCTCCATGCAGCATCAGCACCAGCGGCTGCACATAAACGTTTGGTTTGAAACCTTTGCCGCTACCCGGCGCTGGAAGATAGCGATTTACCTGCTCTGATAGCTTCATGGCGGCACAAAACTCGCCGAACACGGCCAGACCCGCATGGGACGTCAGCCGTTCTGATGTGCTTTCAAGCTTGAATGGAAGAACTGTTTGATTCAGCATCTCTTCACCCCGTTGGTGATTTTGGTTGGAACTCTCGACAAGCTCTAAACTACCATCCCAACGGGGCTCCTTCACCATTCAATAAAAATCAATGTCGGATTCGGGGAACGAATAGGTTATTTGACTCTGGTACTATCGATTGCCGCGCTTTCGGCCTGTGGCGGTGGCGGAGGCGGCGGCCCAGCCGCATCGGGTGGTGGTGTGGTGTATACAGGTGTCACGACACCTGCAACTGTGACCAATACGAATGCTAATGCCCTGGCGGGTAACGTGACGGGTTCTACAAAAACAACAGGGACGGTTTCCGTCACTGGCGCTGTTGCAGCAAGCTCGAATACTCCGAGAGTGTCCAGGATCATGCCATTGATTTCCAGCAAGGTGAATCAGGTGACAGGAAATGCAGTAACAAACGCTGGCGTTGTATACGGAGCGGCAACTCCTGTTTCAGGCACGAGCCCTTGCGCTGTATCAGGTGCGGTTTCGTATTCCGGCAGCATTGATAATGTTACAGGCGCCGGAAGTGTAAGCTTTACTTTTAGTCAGTGCGTAGAAGCAGCTGGCACTTTGAGCGGTGGCATGACAGTTACAGTCAACGGGTATGATTTGGTTAACAGCGTGATCACAGATGCTTCTGTCAGCTTCGCCTCACTTTCGTTCAACGATAGTGTAGCCACTGTGATAATGGGCGGGACATTCACGGACGTACTGAATCAGACCACCAGCACTCGCACACAGACGGCCAACTTTATCGCCGTGGATAACGCTTCCGGCAAGCAGGTCAAACTCCAGAACTATCAGGTGGTTACAGTGTTAGCCCCGAACTGGAGCCTCCCATTAAGCTATACGCTGCAGAGCAGCGGGCGGGTATTTGATAGCAGCTACGGATATATTGACGTAAGTACGACGTCGCCATTGCTCTTCGCCTCAATGACGGCTTTGTATCCTTACGCTGGCGGGCCAGTTGTGTTGACGGGCGCCCCTCCATCACAGGTCACAGTTCAACCGGCTAGTGCCACGAATGTTCTAGTTAGCGGCGTGGATGCCAACGGCAATGCCTTTGGCCCGAACAATGTCCTGTGGTCAACCCTCTGAGTTGATTGGGCTACTCTAAAAGAGGCGGCTTCGGCCGCCTTTTGTTTGTAAATAAGGATTTTGGCATTGATTCTTGATATGCTTCACTACAACCGTGTTATAATAATCATCTCTTTGCTTGCGTTGCTCGGTTTGATACAGCCAGAGTTATGGGCTGCTGAGGCATCACTTGAGCTGGAGCCCGTATTCTGGCAGTACGAGGAGTCCTCAGCCAAGCGCGCAGGCTATGCTGCGACTCCCTTTGCCTCGAAGGCGAATGGATGGGGGATTCAGGCAAGGACCTCAATCGAGCAGCCCTGGGGTGATTACCCTGACTGGTCGGTTCGACTCGGGTTCTCGGGGATATTGCCCTTCAAACGAGCGGAGGAGACATGGCAACTGGCTAACAGCACGTCCGTTCAGCAAAACAGACTGGATATTCGTCAGGCTGGAGGGCGCGTTTCCATATTG
>JALUWF010000069.1 GCA_027019785.1 Mariprofundus sp.
TGTTATCATTCGGCAATGATATTGTCCGTAACATATGATAGGATACATACCATTACTGGTGTCCAGGAATTAAATGCTCCAGCAAATTTGATCAATACATATATTCCGAAACTGAATGATGGTAATATGTTCGTACTCAATGGTAGCAATTATATTCCAATGATGTATTTAATTGATAAACCTATTTCATTCAAGAAGAATAGCATTGCTTTCGATGCTACATTTTGTAATATTGTAATCGATACTTCGAAAAATAAAGTAATTGTATTGAACCAATTTATTGACTATTCAGATTTTCTAAGGATATTCTTTTCAGATGCTGAAATTGTAACAATGTATCCACTATTGCAGCAGCAATTGAATATTATAACGAGAAAAGAATCATTAGTTTCTTTATTGAATACCTTGAAATTAACAAAAAGAACTTATGGTGAATTGGAAGACACACTCAATACCATGTTCTTCGATGAATGGACAGCCAAACTCTATCCTAAATTATACGACTTTGATTTAAATATACATGATATGTTATTATATGCATTCGATTATATTGCTATTAATGAACGCCCATCATTTATTGATTTGGAATGTAAGAGATTAACATTCGTGGAACAACTATTGAAACCCTTATTCGTTGGAACAATGAATATTGTGAAAGTTATTAATAGTGGGACAGACACTCCGGCTACGACTGTTATTAACAATAACAACAAAACGATTACATCATTCTTTTCAAAAGAAATGAACAATTCAACATTATATGAATCTACAAATACATATGGGGCATTAACAATACCTAAAGCCGCATATAAAACACCTGGAACCAATATTTC
Source organism: Mariprofundus sp. (assembly GCA_027019785.1). Taxonomy (GTDB): domain Bacteria; phylum Pseudomonadota; class Zetaproteobacteria; order Mariprofundales; family Mariprofundaceae; genus Mariprofundus. The sequence goes on from JALUWF010000069.1 coordinate 834, forward strand.
AATACCAACCGAGGTAAGTGGAATACACTCGACATATAATGGTATGGTGTGCCCGATTAGTGTTTCAAATACAAACTCTGGAGAAACCGTAACATTTACAGCCAGAGTTCAAGTTGATGAACGATACGGTATTCTTGATATTGACAAAACTATTAATCAGAAAAATAACCCAATCATATCCACTGGATTAAGTTCAGTACCATTTGTCAGTTCAACGGATAGTACACGATTACAAATGGCATGTAAGCAGTTATCGCAATCATTGACTCATGATAATTGTGAACGTCCATATGTTATTGGGGAAGATTTTGGACTAATTACGTCCGCTGATGGTATTGCAGAAGATGATGGAATGGTTACATATATTGATGATCGTGTAATGATCGTAATGTATGAAGGATTGAATACTCTTAAAGACTACGCTGTTCCAATTTACAAACACACCAAAGATAAAATCGTCAGTAAACGCAGATTCACATTAGCAAAAAATCAGGAATTTAAGAAGGGTGACTTATTATATGAATATGATAGTACCCGGGATGGTATTGTATCATATGGATATAATTTGAATCTAGCATTTATGCCGTTTTTCGGGTTCACATGTGAGGACGCTGTAGTTATCAGTGAATCTACTGCTAATAAATGCAGACAGCGAAAATCGGAGACGATCCTAATCCCGATCTTTCCGTTTATGACTATACACCCATTACATTCTCATAGTAAATATAATATTATTCCGGAAATAGGGGAAAGTGTAGATCCTACTGAGTTATTAAAAATATCTATACTAAACTCTAACAATGCAAACTCACAATTAAAAGCAATTGTTGAGCCATTAAAAAGAGATCAATATTCCGTTAGAAAAACATTAACCAGTATTGAAATAACAATTAAATCCAAGTTAACAAATATTATTTTAGATGATGTTAAAGTACATACAAATGTTGATAAATGGGTATTAGACGATATAACGACCAGAAGATTGATGGATAAATTATTGACTGATAAGTTAGGTGAATTGTATGAAACGGCAAAGTCTCTTCGTGAGACGTTTGGTAAGTATGCTGCTGGTATTCTATACAACCACCATATATGGAAAAATGCTAAACCTTCCATATCGGCAGTTGATAATGTTATGAAACTACAAGGTGTAATCGAATTAACAGTATTAAGTGAAAAGAATGCGGACGTTGGTGATAAAATGGCAAATCGCTACGCTAACAAAGGTGTTATTTCCCTTATACTTCCCGACGATCTTATGCCTCGGCAAAGTGATGGGACTCCAATCGATTACATCTGCAATCCAATGTCGGTATTCAATCGTATGAACTTCGGACAATTAACGGAAGGGTTCATTAGTAAGGTAATACGAAAATGTGAAAGAGATGTGCTTCATGACCCATCGGATTCTGGTGTAATACTGCATAAACTCTCTGGCTTATCCAGATTACTGGATAACAATGAATATGCTGATAAGATTGATGCATTAGCGGAATCAATGACCGACGATAAAACTGAAGAGTTTGTATCATCCGTTTATGATGGTATGTTCTTTGAAGCGAAATCATTTGTATCGTTAGATATGAAAGAATTAACGGATTACGTTAGAGCTGAATTCAATGTAACGATTAATGAGGAGGTTATTATTCCACAAGAAACATTCAAATATTTTATGAATCGTTATAATCTCGGTTACGATGTTCATGAAGATGTTATTGTGAAAGATACATTTGTGGCTCCTAGTTATATGCTTAAATTAAAGCATCTTGCAGCGGATAAACTTACTGCCAGAGATTTTGGTTCTTATAAGAATGGCACGAATGCACCGTCTAAATCTGGAGCAAACAAAGCTTCTAAAGTTGGATCGATGGAATTTGATGGGCTGTTAGCCCATGGTGCAGTTCACACTATTCGTGAATTTAGATCTGTTAAATCGAGCGCGATTGATCTTAAATCGGATCTAATCGAGCAAATATTGGATACTGGTGTTTATAGACTTCCAGAGAAGATTGAAAACGATTCAGTTCAATGTATTGTTGAAAATCTTATCGAAGCCGTATCGAGTAAGAGTTCGTAGTGTCTATATCTCTGGAAGAAGTTGGGGATCGATTACATAATAAGTTGCGGGTCATTCGTTTGGCCCGCTATTATGGCATAAGTAAATCTTTAAAGTTTCTTGATATTGGGGATTGGAATGTTAAGCAAAAAGATCTTCATAAAGACGATCGAAATTTAACGAGAGAAGAAGCTAAAACAATAGTCGA
>JALUWF010000070.1 GCA_027019785.1 Mariprofundus sp.
TACTTATTGTAACCCTGACGGCTACTTATATGAGAAATATTAAACCGATTGATTTGGATCGTTTATGTGGTTTCACAGGAACGGTTTTTGGCCCAGGCTTTCTCGTAGTGCGAGTTGGCCTGCATTTTGTTTTCTCCGCCATTCAGTGATTTACAATTGTCTTCGGAGCGTGCAGCGATTCAATCACCTTATGCACACGCACGCTCATCAGTGATTTGCGCTTAATTTCAGCAGCGACCAGACATCGCCCTTTGCTAATTATTTAGCTCGTCCTTTTATGAAGACAGTTACCAGCCCCAGCAAAGTACCGCTACCTACAAATGATGCCGCCGTCCCTTGATCAAAATAACCAAGCATTACAGTTGCAATCAAACCGCCCAGCCCGATCAGCAGGCCAAATATCTGACCAATCACAGCCTCTCTGTGAGAGCGCAACATGGCTTTCGCTTCCATCGTTCTGCGATGTTCTGACTCCTGATTCGCCATGTCGAGAATCATTTTCGCAGCGCCAGGGTGAATTTGTTCATAACGTGAAAAATCATCAGGGGCAGGCAACGGGCCAGAACGCGTAACCTGCTGGTGCAGAAGCACACTTTTGTCTTCTCTCTGAGCAGAGAGGTTTTGATTCTTGTGCTTTTTTGCTGTGTTACCCCTAGAGCGGCGGGTTTTGCTGGATGTCAACTTGTTTCATCGCGGAGCGAATATCTTTACCTACACGCTCGAAAGAATGCCCCAGACGCTCCATAGCATCTTCCTTGGGCACAAATTCAGAGTAGTCATGTTTTGGAGCAACATCTAATACGCTACTAATACCCCTGATAAATGATCTGATTTCTTCACCCACAGCAAGCGCCTCCATTCTGTTATCATGCTCAGAGTTCAGTATAGCATGAATTAAGCCAATCTGCTTAAGTGTCACTAACTATATGTCATCTGAATGAACGAAATATTAAGTACCATCATTCGCCACTACCCAATGGCGGACGAGTAGGCTGCTCATTGCGATTAGCCTTGGCAAGAAAAACGAAAAGCGAAGGGGGTGGCACCCGCTGTCATTCAGACCTCAACACTTTGGTAAAGTCTTGGGTTTGGACCGTTTATGTGGTTTCACAGGAACGGTTTTTGGCCCAGGCTTTCTCGTAGTGCGAGTTGGCCTGCATTTTGTTTTCTCCGCCATTCAGTAATATCAAATTATGAAAGCCTGGCACCGACAACAAGCATGGGAAGCCTCACGATTATCAACCCATTTCTGGTTGATTGCGAACTTGGCATAATCCACAGCTTAATCCCTTAAAGTGCTATTTTCACCCTCAAAAAGGTACTTCTAAGCCTGATTTTAGCGCGAAAAACAACCATAATCACTTATATTACAGTTAGTTAGCTTGGTCCGACCCACCCGCCATG
>JALUWF010000071.1 GCA_027019785.1 Mariprofundus sp.
CCAATTGCTGAAGCTGTCTGGCGTCGCCGAAGCACGCATTGCTGTTGAAGAAAATGTGGCTTATCTACGAGTAGAAAAAGAGCATTTCGATCCTGAAGCAGCCAAAGCGCTGCTTCAGTTATAAGAATAAACGAACCTGTTTCGGCAGGGTGAAATGGCGCACCTGCTCATTCGTGGCCATTCACTACGTGCTTGATTTCATCCAGAAAAAAATTGCCATAGCGCGATAATTTGGTTTCACCGACGCCGGAAATATCCAGCATCTGTCTGTTGGTGACTGGTTTGACGATGGCCATCTCCGTGAGCGTTTTGTCCGGGAAGATGACATAGGGCGGTACGTTCTGCTCTTTGGCCAGTTTGCTGCGCAGGGCGCGCAGGATTTCGAATAGTTCCTGATCCGAAGGTGATAACGCTTCCAGCATGACCCGTGAAGCAGCTGAAGATCTCTTTTTCTGCATTTTTGCCGGCTTGCGCAATTTTCTCAGCATGACGGTCTGCGGTGTTTCGCTGCGTTTTAATAACGGCCAGGCCTTTTGCGTCAGTTTGAGCACGCCATAACCCTCACTATCGGTCGCCAGATAACCGTGCGCGATGAGTTGGCGGAAGATGCCACGCCATTCCACGCCGCTGTGCTCGCCGCCGATATGAAAGGTGGAGAGTTGATCATGACCATGGCGCCGGATGCGTTCGTCATCCTTGCCGGTGAGAATATGAATGATGTATTGAGCGCCAAAGCGTTCGTGGGTGCGATAGATACAGGATAATGCCTTTTGGGCAGCAATGGTGGCATCCCATGTTTCGGGTGGATTGAGGCAGTTATCGCAGTTGCCACAGGGCTCTGCCATGACTTCGCCAAAATAGGCCAGCAAGGCCTGACGACGGCAGGAGGTCAGCTCGCACAGCCCCAGCATGGCATCGGTTTTCTGCAACATCGCCCGCTTGAACTGCTCTTCGGCATCACTGTTTTCGGTAAACAGGCGCAGATTGATCACATCCTTCAATCCATACGACATCCATGCATTCGATGCCAAACCGTCGCGGCCGGCACGACCGGTTTCCTGGTAATAGGATTCGATATTTTTGGGCAGATTCATGTGCGCGACAAAACGCACATCCGGTTTATCAATGCCCATGCCGAAGGCGATGGTGGCGACGATAATCAACCCGTCCTGACGCAGAAAACGCTGCTGGTTGCGCGCCCGCACATCCTGCCCGAGTCCGGCATGATAGGGCAGGGCGGTGCGCCCTTTTTTATTCAGCCATTCGGCGGTGGTCTCAACATTTTTTCGGCTCAAGCAATAAACGATGCCAGCGTCACAGGGGTGATTCTGTTCGAGGAACTGCCATAATGCCTCGCGGCTGTTGCCGGATTCGGCAATGGCGTAATGGATGTTGGGGCGATCAAAACTGTTGATGAACAGACGGGCCTGCCGCAAGGACAACTGTTCGATAATCTCATCGCGGGTGCGGGCATCTGCGGTGGCAGTCAGGGCGATACGAGGCACTTTCGGAAAACGCGTATGTAGCATGGATAATTGCTGATATTCCTTGCGAAAATCATGTCCCCATTGCGATACGCAGTGGGCCTCGTCAATGGCGAACAGGGCGATATCGGTCTGTTCGAGCAGGTGTAGCATGGATTCGCTCAACAGGCGTTCGGGCGCCATGTAGAGCAGGTCAATAGCACCTGCTACCAGTTCCTGCTCAACCAGCTTCTGCTCTGCCGGGTGCAGGGTGGAGTTGAGAAATGCGGCGCTGATACCGAGTTGATTGAGCGCATCCACCTGATCCTGCATCAGGGCGATCAGCGGCGAGATGACAATGGCTGTTCCATGGCGAATCAGGGCGGGGATTTGGAAGCAGATCGATTTTCCGCCGCCGGTCGGCATCAGGGTCAATACATCCTGACCGTTGATCAATGCTTCGATGATCTCCGCCTGATGGTGGCGGAAGGAATCATAACCAAAGGTCGATTTCAGAAGATGGAGCGCCCGTTGCATCGGTCGGATTATCCACAG
>JALUWF010000072.1 GCA_027019785.1 Mariprofundus sp.
AATATCCACGGTTCTGATTTGCTGTTGCATTCCATGGGATACCAGCTTTAGCACCTGATCTCCGACATCATGACCGAAGGTGTCGTTAACGGATTTAAAATGATCGATATCCAGCATCATGACAGAATAAGGATGATGATAACGCACACACAGCAATCGAGATCGATCCGCTGCCGCAAAAAAAGCGCGTCGGTTCGCCAACCCTGTTAGCGGATCGGATGTGGCCAGACGCCGAAGGATTTGCCAAGTACCTGTTCCGTTTCCATGCCCATCATTTCAAGCCATGCTGCGTTGACATCGACAATACAACCCTGCTCGTTTAATGCCTGATATGGCAATGGAGAATCCTCGAACAGTTGGCGAAAGCGCTCTTCACTGGCCTGAACGGCATAGGCAGTTTTGTAATCCTGCAACTTGAAACGGATAATATATTCAAGCCGCAGCCAGTGAATCGGCTTTACAATATAATCTGCCGCCCCCGCCTCGAATGCAGCAACAACCCATGCGTCATCATCGACTGATGTAATGATCAATACAGGACTATATTCATCACGATCGATTTCGCGAATACGTCTGCATGCGTCCAGGTTGCTGATGCCATCCTCTGCTGGCATGACTGCGCCCATAAGTACCATTTTCGGGGATTCACGATCAAACACTTCAATGGCCTCTTTTCCACTCGATGCTTCACAAACGGCATAGCCCTTATCTTGTAGAAACTGACATAATACAGATCGAAACGAACAAGAATGTTCGACAACGAGAATCAATGACCCCGATACTTCATACACCTGATTCCCTCCTTGATCTCCGAACCCAATGGGCCTTTTGGCTAGTCAAAATATTACAATGATTAAAATTGCTTGCCCCCCCCCGCAAGTTCCATACCATAATGGCCTCAGCATGGAAAAAAGGGGATCTATTGCAGACGATGAAACTTCGCGTATTTACATTCCCAGTAGTAGTAGTAGTAGTAGTAGTAGTAGCAGTAGCAGTAGGGCTTTCAAATTTAAAAAATCATTTAACGAATGAGTCCTTAAGCAACCTCAAAACCGTCAATCATAATATTAGAATCGCCCTTCATCGTGAAATAGATAACACCGATCTTTCCCTACTTCAGATCCTCCATGATGATGAAATTCATTTGGCTTTGGTGGATGCATTAACGAAAAATTCCGCCACGCCCGAAGATCGCTTCGATTTACGCGAGATGTTGGTAAGCAGTATTTTCCAACAACACTATAGAGGCTTCTACCTTATCAACAAACGGCAGCTGATCATTGCATCCATGAAGGATCTTGATACGGGCAAGAAGGTTCCGGGCATGATTGTCAGTGCCATAGATAGATTAAATCAAGGCGAACCCTTTGTCATAACACACGCATTTAAACATCACGGTGGCGTAACCATGTGGCTGATCCGCTCTGTCAGGGATAGGCAGGGTAAGATTATCGGCTACTTTGCTCTGGATCTGGGTAAGGAATTCCGTTTCTCTTCCACGACATTAACTTCCGGCACCAGTTATCGAACGGGAGAAACCTACCTTGTCGATAACAAGGGCATGATGTTATCGGAGTCACGGTTCAAATCTGATTTGGTGAAAGCGGGCCTGTTAGAGCCAGGTCAAATGAGTACGCTAAATCTGAAAATAACAGACCCCGGCACAGACCTTCTCACCCATACTCAATCGATCAAAACTGAAGGTGCGAAGCCGTTCACCTTTGCTGTAAAACGAGCAATAGAAACACGCCACTCCGGCTCGAATATTGCGGGCTATCGGGACTACCGCGGTGTTCCGGTATTGGGCGCATGGCAGTGGGATAATACGCTACAGGCTGCCATTATTACCGAGATCGGTCAGGATGAAGCCCTGGCAGACTACATTCATGTACGCAATATCATGTTGCTTCTGTTATTGGTCGTGTTGGTTGGCAGTCTTATATCCGTGATTGCATTTAGTCGTTTACGTCTCCGATCTGAGCGAGAAGCCAATCGCCATCGCGCGATACTGCTGGAGTCTACAGCAGAAGCGATTTATGGGGTTGATCTGGCTGGCAACTGCACATTTGTTAATCGCGCCTTTCTCAATTTACTGGGCTATGAAGAGCATGAAGTGATTGGCAAAAATATACATTCTTTGATTCACCACTCCTTTCCCGATGGCAGCCCATATCCCGTTGAAGCCTGTAATATCTATAAATCCCATCAGTCTCGCACCCGCATTCATAGAGATGATGAGTCATTCTGGTGTAAGGATGGTCAGGAAGTCAAAGCTGAATATTGGTCTCAACCTCTGTTCGAAGGAGATGATGTCATCGGCAGCGTTGTTACGTTTATGGACATTACCGACAAGAAAAAAGCGCAAACAGAAAGGGAGAAACTGGAAAACCAGGTGCAGCATTCGCAACGGCTGGAGAGTCTTGGCGTGTTGGCAGGGGGCATTGCCCATGATTTCAATAATTTGCTTGCCGCCATTCTTGGCAATGCGTCACTTGTGGAGTCCAATGTATTGAAAGATCCGCTCAAGGCCAAGGAACGGGTAGTCAGAATCATACAGTCGGCTGAAAAAGCAGGCGTATTATGTAAGCAGATGCTGGCCTATTCTGGCAAAGGGCAGTTTATTCTGAAATCGATTAACATATCTTCTGTCGTGGAAGAGATGACTCATCTGCTGGAAGTATCCATTGATAAGTCGGTGTTCGTTAAATATCACCTCTCCGAGCAGTTGCCGACAATCCTGGTTGATGAGGCGCAGATACAGCAGGTCGTGATGAATCTGGTCACCAATGCCAATGAGGCCATCGAAGGAAAGAGTGGTGTCATTTCGATTACAACCGGCATGATGCAAGCTGATGAGAAATATATTGCAGGGTCTTATGCGTCGGACAACATACAGCCCGGACGATTTGTCTATGTGGAAGTAAGCGACACTGGTTGCGGCATGGATAAGCAAACCATTCAGAAAGTATTCGATCCCTTCTTTACCACCAAAGTCACGGGTCGCGGACTAGGCATGAGCGCCGTACTCGGCATCGTACGTGGCCACAAAGGCGCGCTGAAAATCTATTCAGAGCCGGGGCGTGGGACGACCTTTAAGTTCCTGTTGCCTATCGATGACGCAGTTCATGCAGAGAATACAGACGTATCAAGTAGTGGAAACATACCACACTTTTCAGGAGGCACAGCTCTGGTTGTGGATGATGAGGAAACGGTGCGTGAAATGGCATGCATGATGTTGGAGGAGTTGGGATTTGACACAATTCCGGCCGCTAATGGCGAAGAAGGTTTAGAGCTTTATAAGCAACACCGAAAGAATATCCGTTTCATTCTAACCGATTTGACCATGCCCAGAATGGATGGTCGTGACCTGTTCATGCAACTAAAACGGATTGATCCGGAGTGCCATATCATTTTGACCAGCGGCTATAACTCGCAAGATGCTATTCAACAGTTCTCCGGCAAAGGGCTGGCCGGATTTATCCAGAAGCCGTATACAGGGAAAGCATTGAGCTTAGAAATTGAGAAAATTCTTGGGGTTGAGCGATGACTTTTATAAAATACTGCTTGCCTGTCTTTATCTCACTGTTCGTATTGCAGGCTCCGGTAGCCTTGGCCGAAACCATCTCCATTGGCGGTTCAACGACTGTCGAGAAATACATTCAACTGGCAGCAAAAGCCTATACTGCGATACACCCGGACATCACCTTCAGCATCAACGGCGGAGGTTCTACGGCGGGCTTCGCTGAATCCCTCGATCAACGTGTTCATATTGGCATGATGAGCCGGGAGATGGCACCGCAGGAAGTTGCCAAATCTGGAGATATAAAACATATCGCTATCGCTCTGGATGCTGTCGTTCCTGTGGTTTCCAAAGAAATATACGCATCGGGAATTCACCACATAAAACCGGGCACACTGGCTCAAATTTATCAGGGACAAATCACCAACTGGAACATACTTGGCGGACCCAATCGCCATATCATTGTCGTCGATAAAAACATCTATCACGGCACACGGGAAGTGTTTGCGCATTATGTTTTGGGTGAAACTGATGCTCCGAAGGTATCAGTCTCTGTGATTTTGGATTCGGATGTCGATGTGCTGAGATTGATTCACAGTAGTGACCAGGCCATAGGCTATGTCGGCATCGGCTATGTTGATCAGGATGTTCATATGTTGGGGCTTCAAATAAAGGGGCGTACTGTCAGCGCGACGCATGAGAATATACGGAGTGGAAGCTACCCGATGTCTCGCAAACTGTATCTGCTATTACCCAGGAAAATTCCTGGTTATGTACAAGGTTTTGTGGATTTCATCCTGTCGGTAACAGGGCAGGCTATTGTAAAACAGGCCGGTTTTTTACCGATCAGAGAGTAGTTATATAGAGGGAGCACAAAAAAATTGAAAAAAACCAGGTTATCCATTGCAGTAGAACTGATGCTGATCGTCGGCGCACTTTTCTTTATTACGCTGGCAGTATCTGAATATGAATCAACCCAATCAGAAGATGAGCTTGCCCTTAATGTAGCCACGAAAAACGTCAAGACGTTGACCCGCACCTATTTCGATTCACTCAACCTGCTCATGCTAACCGGCGCCATGGATAATCGAGAAGTCTTGCACAAGAAATTCCTGCATGCTAAAAACATCCGCGAAGCACGTGTGATTCGCGGCCAACCTGTCATCGACCAACATGGCCCGGGCTTTGATGATGAAAAACCTGTTGATGATCTGGATCGCAGAGCCTTGAAAGGTGAAGAAATTGTGAAGCTTCATACGCAAACTTCACCCGATGGAAAGCAGGAACGCGTGGTAACTGTGATCACCCCCTTCAAGGCAACACATCACACAAGAGGTGTGAATTGTTTACAGTGCCATGAAGTCCCCAGCGGCGCCGTAAACGGAGCTATTCGGATATCATACTCCATTGCTGATACTGATATGCAGATTCACAAAGCCACCATCAACAGACTTACTCAGGCCATACTGTTTTTCGTAGTGGGCATGATGATCTTTTTTATGATCCTTAAAAGGCGACTTATTACACCATTGAAAGAGATTGGCACAGTCGCGAAACGCATCACAGGAAACGAGCTGGATTTCAAAGTGGAGTCAAAACTTCGAAATGAACTCGGCGAACTGATGGTGGCTATGGATGATATGCGGGATTCCCTTCAGAAGGGTGCGCTGGCCGAGAAGGATAAGCAGGAGAGGGAGCGGGCCGAATTTGATCGCGAACGTCGCATTGAGAACGAGGAAAAGAAAATTATTCAGCAATTTCAAAGCCAAATTGCGAAAGTCATTGATGCAGTCAAACAGGCAAGCAGTAACGTGAATGACTCTACTCGGACATTGGGAGATGCATCGCAAACACTACTGAAACAGAGTGAAATCGCTGACGCTGGTGTGGTTGCTACATTCGAGCAGGTACAAACCACTGCTTCAGCAACCGAAGAGATCAGTGCCAATATTTCATCGGTGAATGAGCAAGTCACAAAAACACTTACAGTCTCTGATCATGCTGTAGATGATGCCAGAAATACCAATGAGATATTGGATAACCTATCCAGTGTATCAAAAGAAATTGGTACGGTCGTCGCGACAATTAGAGAGATTGCCGATCAAACTAATCTGCTGGCCTTAAATGCAAGTATAGAGGCGGCGAGAGCAGGTGAGGCCGGGCGAGGCTTCTCTGTGGTTGCCGGAGAAGTGAAAGATCTGGCTAATCAGACCGCCCTCGCAACGGAAAGCATCGCAGAAAAAATCAGCCGCATGCAACGTGAAAGTGGCAGTGCGGTGGATGCTATTCAGCAGATCAGTAAGACGATTGTTGATCTGAATGGTTACAGTCAAAATGTTTCAGCGGCTATGGAACAGCAAACTTCAGCCATTATTGAGATTTCATCCGGTGCGCAGCACTCAAGCGATAGTATGGATTCAGTCCAGCATGCTGTATCGGATGTTCAACATGCTGCAGAAAGCACAAATACAATTTCAGATCAGATGCAATCGGCAGCAGATGTTTTAAATTCAAGTATCGCTGCACAAGAACAGGTCATTAGGGAATTCCTTGATGGATTAGAAACATTGCGAAGGCGAAATTGATATCATGCAATGTTGAATCTGGTTTTTCTGGTTTTCTTGCTTTCCAATGCGCCAGATGGCAAATTGGCACCTGACACAGCCCATGAAAATATCTTTTTTTGGTTCAGGATTTTGATTTCATTCGCGTGTATTCGCGGTTCGCTTGAAGGTTTTGATTGTATGAGAAAGAACAGAGCAAGGTCAAAGGCGAACCGCGAATGGACACGAATGAACGCGAATAAGGGCAAGGGCTTATTTTCCTGTAACGGTTGTAAAAACAATCTCCCATGATATCCAATGTAGGAGGAGGGCCTATGATCAGGGTTGCTGGATTACTAATATCTTGTCTGGTGTTTTATCCAGTAGCGTATGCGGATACGCCGGTAGATATGTTGTTTGATGAGCAGGATACTGTGATGACAGCAACAGAATCGCAGCGGGCGCTGGGGCAGGCGCCTTCCATTGTTACTGTGATCACCGAAAAGCAGATTCGTGATATGGGCGCCCGCACACTGATCGAGGCGTTGGAGTCCGTACCCGGGCTGAATATTAGTTTCCCTGCTGGCTTGGCGAATGGGCATACGTTGACGGTGCGTGGCTTGAAAAGTGGCGAAGCAGAAAAAACCCTGTTATTGATCAATGGTCATCGGGTTAACAATCCCTATTCCGGGTCATGGACATTCCTGTTTGATGAGTTTCCACTCGATGATGTACGTCGCATTGAAATTATTCGCGGTCCCGGTTCCGCACTGTATGGCTCCAACGCTATGGCCGCAGTGATTCAGATTATTACCCGCACGGCTGAATATTTTCGCGGCTCTGAAGCGGGTACATCCGCAGGTAATCACGGCTATCTGGGCGGCCATGTCCTGACCGGAGGCAAGGGCGATGATGCCAGTATCATGCTCAACCTGAATGCGGCTTCCACAGATGGTGACCGACAGAAAATTCAGCGGGATGCAGCGGGGAAATCGGGTGTCGGTAATTTTTGGCGCCGACAGCAGCAGGGCTTTCTCTCTGCAAAGGCGGGAAACTGGTCGTTATTTGCCATGCATGTGAATAAACGGCGCGGTAGTGTGCTGGATGCGACGAATCAGATTGATCACGCCAGCAATGTTTCGATTCGTCAGAGCATTGCGGCATTAACCTGGGCCAAAAACAGTGATATTTGGGATGTGTCTCTGCGCAGCGATGCCGATCTGTTTAATCTGGATCCTCGGTGGCAGCTGTTCGGTGGTGCATCGAGAGGCAGCTCTCAGGTCAAGAATCTCACCCTCACCGGGAGCGGTCTCGTACGCTACAGAGGCTGGCAGGATCAGGAATGGACAGCCAATCTAAGCTATGACCATATTCGCCAGTTTGATGTCCGTACATTTATTAATGGTGCAGATGTGTCTGCTTCACTCAATCATAACCGCAACACCACCCGCCAGGTGTATGCGCTGGCGATTCAGGATGTATGGTCGCCACTGCGTAACCTGACGCTCACCGCAGGTGTGCGGCTGGAGCACTATTCCGATGTCGGCAACCATACATCACCGCGCCTGGCGCTGGTCTGGAATGCCACCGATATGCTGGATTTCAAGCTGATGTACGGACATGCCTTCCGTGCCCCAAATTTTATCGAACTATTCTCTGCCAATAACCCTACGATACTGGGTAATCCCAATGTACGACCGGAAAGCGTCAACACCTATGAGTTCGGCGCTTCATTGCACAAGGGGATCTGGCATCTGGACGGCAATGTGTATTATAGCCGTTATAAAAATCTGATTACCCGTATTGCGCCCAGCCCGTTGACGGTCAATGTTGGTCGCGAAATATTGAAGGGGTTTGAAACAGAGTTGCGTATTGATGTGCAAAAGGGTTTATATGGCGCATTAAGTTATACCTGGCAGACCGGTAGCAGCAGTTTGACAGGGGCACGCTTGCCTGATGTGCCGATGCAGGTCATTCGGATCAGTGGCGATGCGCCGTTGCCGCTGGATGCGCATATCCATGCGGATGTGCACTGGATCGGTTCACAAAGCCGCGCCGCCGGCGATCCCCGGCCTGCACTAGGCTCTACATGGCAAGCTGACATGGCTATACGAGCGGGCAATATTTCCAACGGGCCAAGTATGAGTTTTGTGATCAATAATATCTTTAACCGCACAATATTGAGCCCCGTTGCTAATCCGGTGATGTCGGATATTCCGCTTCATGATAGGAGTTGGACGTTTAACCTGGCCTGGGCCTTTTAATGCACCGTTTTCTTTTGACATCGCTGTTGCTGTTATTGCCGGTTTCGGCCTATGGACAGGCACTCGAGGTCGATATCCTGTTTTCTGAACGTCATCGCCCGCATGTTGCAGTAGTCAAGGCGCTATCGCAGGCGATTCGAGCTGAAGATGTTCGTCTGTTTTCAGGGTTGGAAAATGGCGAGCTGGACGAGGAAAATTCACAACTGAAAACAATCCGGAGCAGAAATCCCGATCTGATTGTTCTGGTGGGTGAGGATGCGTTGCTAGCAGCGCTTGGCATGCATATTCGTATCCCGATGATTTCCATCATGTCGATGAGTCTGAACCACAATATGCAACAGCAACTGGATATTAGCGGCATAGATTTACGCCCATCTCCTGTTGTGGTTGCAGATGAGTTGGCGCATCTGTTACCAAAGCATGCGAAAGTATTGAGTTATTACAATCCTGATTTTTCGGCTAACTATATAGATGAGGCTGCAGAGTCTTTTCGAAAGCAGCAACTAAACTTACTCGCCAGACCATGGCCAAAGCATGATACCCTGGCAGTATTAAACAGCAGCATAAAAACGGTTGATGCTTACTGGATGCAAATGGAATACCGGAGCGTTGAGCCCGATACATTGAGGCTGCTGTTTGAACTGGCGAAACATGGCAAAAAACTGATTGGTCTGTCAGCAAAATATGTTCGCGCCGGGGCATTGATTGCATGGACGCCCCGGCTGCGTGTCATCGGGCAACAGGCGGCAAAACTGGTGAACCGTATCCTGGACGGCGAGCATGCTTCGCATATTGCAATACAGCACCCGGAAAAGATGAAGGTCAATATTCGCACTGAGGGCGTTGTTTCAGGAGACTCTGATGAGTGATTTCATTCCCCCGTCCTACTCGTTGACCAAGCGACTGTATGTGGCACTGACGTTCACCGCCGCCCTGGTGTTTACAGTATTCTTTGTGAGTGCCTGGTGGACCGAAAGCCGTTCGCTGGAAACGATGCTGCAACAAAACGGGCGTTCGCTGTCTGCCGGATTAGAGCAAAGTATCAGCCTTGGCTTGCAATTGGGAGATGTGGACTTTATACGCGATGGTGCAGCCAATGTGGCAAACATTCCTAATGTTTTATCCATCGATATCTATGATTCAGAGGGAAACAGGCTGGTTCTGCTTGGTGGTAAACATGCATTGCTATCACAAGCCTATCTTGGCAAGGCGAAACACGGCGGTGTGATATTTGAGACACTTAACCGGGGGCGCCTGGAGCGCGCCATTTCGGTCATTCATGCCAAGCATGGAGAATTCGTCGGTTACAGTGTGCTTGATCTGTCACGAGCCGGAGTGAATAAGTCCGTCAATTCGGCATTGAAAACGTCGGGTCTGAGCAGTGTGGTATTGCTGTTGTTATTCTGGTGGCTGATGAGTGTGGCTATCAGGCGATTGAAACAACCACTGGATGAACTGGATCATGCGGTGGAATCTGTTACGCATGGCCAACTCAATGTTACGGTAGACGCGGCCATTCCTGATCCGTTGGGTAGAATAGCCAGGGGCTTTAACCGAATGACGCAAGCCCTTGCCAAAGAGGAGGAGTCCCTACGGCTGCAGAGCAAGGCTCTGGAAGCATCAGAGCGGCGTTTCAGAGAGCTGTTTACGCACCTGCCTGTGGCTATGTATATCGCTGAAATGGATGGTAAATTGCTTCAATGCAACCCGACCATGGCAAAACTGTTCGGATACGAATCCAGTGCAGAGATGCTCAAGCGTGTCAAAAGTATGACGGAACTCTATGCAACTCCGGAACACAGAGATGTATTGGTTGCAGAGTTGATTCTTTCCCGGAATATTATCGGTCGAGAAGTTAAACTGGTCTCAAAACAAGGGATGGAAATTAACGGGGTGCTTCATTCCCGACTGGTTGTTGATGAAGACGGGAAGCTTGGCGGTGTTGAAGGCATGATTCAGGATATGACTGAATTCAGGCAATTAGAGAGCAATCTGTTACAGGCTCAGAAAATGGAAGTGGTCGGACAACTTGCAGGCGGCGTGGCACATGATTTTAACAACCTGCTGTCGGTCATGCTCGGAAACACTGAGCTGCTTGCTGCGCAAGTAGCAGGTGACAGTAAAGCCTGTCATTATGCAAAACGCATCAGGCAGGCGGGTAAACGCGCGACTGAGTTGACAGGTAACCTGCTTGGTTTTTCCCGCAAGGGCGATATGCGGCATGAGCCTGTGGTGGTGCCCGCACTGCTGGAGGAAGTCATCGGTCTGATGAGGGAAACCGGAGATCGCCGTGTAAAGATCACGTTGAATGTCAGCGCTGACAATTTGCAAATCATTGGTGATCCGGGGCAATTGCATCAGGTGTTTATGAATCTGGCCGTGAATGCCATGCATGCGATGCCGGATGGTGGAGATTTGGTATTTGATGTGGCATCGAAACTGAATGTGGTATTGATCCGTGTGAAAGATACCGGCATAGGTATGACTAAAAAGACCATGAACCGTATGTTTGAACCGTTCTTTACAACGAGGGAAACAGGCAAGGGAACGGGACTTGGATTATCCATGGTATACGGCATTATCGAAAAAATGGGCGGTAACATTGTGGTTGAGTCCGAACCGGGTCAAGGGACTACTTTTGAAATAACGCTTCCATTGCTGCATGTGGAAGGCGCATCTGCAGATCATAAAAATACGGTTGAGGTGAAGAAAGTTACGACAGAGGGCCATGTACTACTGGTTGATGATGAGCCATTATTACGGGAAGTTGGAGAGGAGATTCTGAGCGATTTCGGGTTTGATGTGACAACTGCGGCAAGCGGTGAGGAGGCGTTGGCAATATTGTCTGGCAATGCAGTACATGTAGATATTGTACTACTGGATTTGAATATGCCGGGGCTCGGTGGCGTAGAAACACTGCGGACAATCAGGCGTAATGATGAGAACATGAAGGTCATAGTATTGAGCGGTTATAGTGAAACAACACTGGAGTCAGGCAGTTGTGATCTGCGTTACGATGGTTTTATCACCAAACCTTACCAGTTCAGCAAATTATGTGGTGAGGTATCGCGTGTTCTGGAATCGTAACGAATGCATCATCTTGCAAGTTCCCGTCCCATCAATGCTGTTTAATGCGATTGTCCTGCAGAAAGTTGCGAATCTGCAGCATTGCCCCCCCCCGCAAGTATGGAGCAGATTCAGTTGTTGGACGAAGCCGCTATCGCGGAGAATGGATACGTTTTATTTTGAACAATGTAGCGTAGACCGAAAGTATATCCGTGTACATTACTCTACATCCCTCACAGGAGGATAAGCCCTTGCCCTTATTCGCGTTCATTCGCGGTTCGCCCTTGACCTTGCTCTGTTCTTTCTCATACAATCCAAACCTTTAAGCGAACCGCGAATACCCCAGGGCACCCTCTCTGTCGCAAGCGACATTCACCTTGTGGACGCGAATAGACGCGAATTAAATCAAAATCCTGAACCAAAAAAAGATATTTTCGTGCGGCCGAGCAAGGTCGTTTATTCTGGTGGGTGAGATTCCCGCTCTGGTAAGGATTAGGCATCTACCAGGAAGTGAACCTTGGGTCGGCGGAAGAGATTCCAAAGATTAAGCTGCGATTGCGATTATATAAAGACTATCGGCTTACAGCCGTAGGTCTGGAAAAAATCGGCGAATACTAATGAGTTGATTTTATGCCGAATGTCCAGATTTCTGATTCACTTTATTTATGTTGGCGTCAGTAGCATGTAGTGTTCGCACTATGTTTACCGGAATCATACAGGATGTTGGCGCCATCCGGGCGATTCAGCCCGAAACCGACCAGACCCACATGATCTTCTCAACCGCGTTACCGATGCAGGATTGGCATTTGGGCGATTCGGTGGCCTGCAACGGCTGCTGCCTGACCATCACCGAATTTGCAGCGCCCGATGCGTTTGCAGCGACGTTGTCGCCGGAGACGCTGAAGCTGACCACGTTCGCTGAAGCGGCGGTGGGTGATGCTGTGAATCTGGAGCCGGCGCTGCGCATGGGCGATGCGCTGGGTGGACACATGGTCACCGGCCATGTGGACGGCGTTGGCACGCTGAAATCGGTGCAGGCGATTGGCGAGCATCGTGTTCTGACATGTCATATTGCCGATGCGCTGGCTCGCTATGTGGTGGTCAAGGGCTCTGTGACAATCAATGGCGTCAGCCTGACCGTAAATGATATCGGCAGGAATGACTTTACCGTCAACCTGATTCCCCATACCTTGTCGCACACCAATCTGGGCGCGCTGCAAACAGGCGCAGAAGTGAATATTGAAACTGATATGTACGGTCGTTATGTCGAGCGGCTGATGCAATTCCCAACGGAGCAACCATGAGTCTGGCAACTACCGAAGAACTGATAGAAGAACTACGCGCCGGACGCATGATTATTCTGGCCGACGATGAGGATCGCGAAAACGAAGGCGATCTGATTATGGCGGCCGAGTGGGTGACGCCGGAAGCGATCAATTTCATGGCGACGCACGGGCGCGGTCTGGTCTGTCTGGCCATGACGCAGGCGCAGACCGATCAGTTGCAACTGCCGTTGATGGTGGCCAATACCAATGCCAAGTTCAAAACCAATTTTACCATTTCTATCGAAGCGGCCGAGGGCGTGACTACCGGCATCTCCGCTTATGATCGTGCGCACACGGTGCGAACAGCGATTCAGGCTGATGTGCAGCCCTCCGATATTCATACGCCAGGTCACGTGTTTCCGCTGGTCGGGCGTGAAGGCGGTCTGCTGGTACGTGCCGGGCATACCGAGGCGAGCATCGATCTGGCGCGGTTGGCCGGACTGAATCCGGCTGGCGTAATCTGTGAGATTATGAATGAAGATGGCACCATGGCACGCATGCCGGAGCTGAAAAAGTTCGCTAAAAAGCATCAGTTAAAAGTCGGTACGATTGCCGATGTGATTCGTCACCGCCTGCAGCACGATTCACTGGTTAAACGCGAGGTAGAAGTGCGCATGCCGACAGAATTCGGCGAATTTCGCATGATCGGTTACACCAATGCGGTGGATCAGGCCGAGCATGTGGCGCTGGTGATGGGGCAGCCGGAGGCGGAGCGGCCATGTTTGGTGCGGGTGCATTCTGAATGCCTGACCGGCGATGTGTTTACCTCGCGTCGCTGCGATTGCGGATCGCAACTGCATGCGGCCATGCGGCAGGTGGCTGATGCCGAGGAGGGCGTGATTCTCTATCTGCGTCAGGAGGGGCGCGGCATCGGCCTGCTCAATAAACTCAAGGCGTATAATTTGCAGGATGCCGGCCACGATACGGTGGAGGCCAATGAAAAGCTGGGCTTCAAACCGGACCTGCGCGATTATGGAATCGGGGCGCAGATTCTGCGGGATCTTGGCTTGCGCCGCTTGAAACTGTTGACCAATAACCCGAAAAAAATTATCGCGCTGGATGGATATGGGCTGGAAGTCAGCGAGCGCGTACAACTGCAAGTGAGTGCTCATGCCGATAATATCGCCTATTTGACCACCAAACGGGACAAAATGGGCCATATGCTGCGCATGGATAGCGACAGCGCTGTTGCATCGCAAAAAACCAAAGGGGAACCGTCATGAGTTTGGATGCGCCGCACTTGAGTGGTCATGTTGATGCCGCCGGTCTGAGCATCGGCATTGTTGTCAGCCGTTTTAACGGGGATATCACCGGAGGGCTGCTGGATGGCGCAGTATCCGCCCTTAAAGAACATGGTAGTTGCGATGAGAATCTCACTATTGTGCATGTGCCCGGCGCATTCGAGATTGGAACGATTGCGGCCAACATGGCGCAGTCAGGGCGTTTTGGCGCCATTGTCTGTCTGGGTTGCGTGATTCGCGGCGATACGGCGCATTTTGATTATGTCTGTCAGGGCGCCATGGATGCGATTGGCAGGGTTGCCCAGCGCGGCGATGTGGGAGTTGGCAATGGCGTGCTGACACTGGATACGCATGAACAGGCAGTGGCACGTGTGGGCGGCGCACATGGGCACAAAGGTGAAGAAGCAGCACTTACTGCGGTGGAAGTTGCGCAACAGTTGAAGGCTCTGGAGGTTTAATGGCGAATCGTCACATGGCGCGGGAATCAGCGCTGGAAACACTATATGCATGGGGCTCGGCGGATCAGGATGGCGGCATGATCCCCGATCTGCTGGCCAGTCGATTGCAGCATGAAGAGCGCGATGAACAGGATGAAAATTATCTGCGCGACGCAGTATATGGTGTCACGGATCATGTTGATGCGCTGGATGAGGTGATCAAAACGGCAGTGAGAGGGCGCAGTCTGCGCTCTGTAGCACAGCTTGAGATCAATGTGATCCGGCTGGCTGTGTGGGAGATGCAGAATCGGCTTGAGATACCCTATCGCGTCATCATCAATGAAGCACTGGAATTGACCCGCGACTATGCCGGCGAAGCACCGCGCGGTTTTATCAATGGTGTGCTGGATAATCTGGCCAGGCAGTTGCGCCAGTCAGAAACAGCGGCCAGGTGAAGGTCGTGCGTCAAATTATTACAGGATTGGAGAGCGGCAATGAGCGGTAGCAATAAGCAGCCTGATGAAAAACTGACATGGAAGCCGGGCAAACGGGATCTGCTGTTTCTGGCGATCGTCGCAGCGGTTGTGCTGATACTGACACTGGGTTCCAGCGATCGTACAACAAAACCGGTGCCGGATGATGCCATCCATCGCACCGTCAGTAGCAGGGCTGCCTGCATGGTATGTCATGGCAAGGGCGGTGTTCATCCACAGCCCAAGGGGCATGTCCGGAGTGGGCAGTGCTTCCAGTGCCATCTGCAGCCGAAAGGGTGGAGGGGCTCAGTTAAGTGAATCGCATTGGCATCAGTCTGAAGCCGAATGATGCACGGGCCTGTGCACTGTTGCATGAATTACACGACTGGCTGGTACAACGCGGATGTTCTGTTTACGTCGATCAAAGTCTGGGTAGTGAAGTCAGTTGCACAGTCGCATGCGAGCGAGTGCTGTTGGCCGATATGGCACGGACAGTGGATTTGATGATCGTGCTTGGCGGTGATGGCACCCTGCTGCGAGTGGCGCGCCATTTTATCAACTCCGATCGGCCGATTGTCGGTATCAACCTGGGTCGTCTGGGTTTTCTTACCGATACGCCCATCGGCAGTATGTTTGAAGTGATTGATGATATTTTGTTGGGTAACCTCAAGACAATCCGTCATTTTTCTCTGCATGCCGAGGTGTGGCGCGGTGCTCGCAAACTGGTTGAAGGTAGTGCCATGAATGATGTTGTGCTGGAGCGCAGCGCAGTACCGCGCATGATTGCTTTCGAGATGGCGGTAGAGGGGCAGTTTGTATTCCGTATGCGTGGCGATGCACTGATTCTGGCCACGCCGGCCGGTTCCACCGCATACGCTCTGTCCGCCGGCGGCCCGATTGTGCATCCGGCGGTGAATGCCATCAGCGTGGTTCCGGTCTGTCCGCATACCCTCTCCAACCGTCCGATTGTGATATCTGCGGATAATGCGGTGGAGTTGAATCTGGTCGAGTCGCTACACGGAGCTGCAGTCAATCTGGATGGCGAAGAGCTGTTGCAACTGCAGCAGGGCGATCATGTACGGATTCACAAGGGCGGTTCAATCTCGCTGGTGTATGAGCCGGACAGACATTATTTTGAAGTGTTGCGCAGCAAACTGCACTGGGCGGGCCAGCTTGAGGTGGATTAAGGAATAAACATGCTGACCTCGCTTACGGTTAAACAATTTGCATTGATTGAGCAGGTTCATCTTGATCTGGGTGCCGGCATGACGGTGTTTACGGGTGAGACCGGGGCGGGAAAATCGATGCTGGGTGGTGCGCTGGGTGCGGTGTTCGGGGCGCGGGCCAGTGCGGATTGGGTGCGGCATGGCGCCGATAAAGCGGAAGTGACGGCGGTTTGGGAAGGTGCTGACGCGCGGCTGAATGCACTGCTGGATGGCAACGATATCGATATGGAAGATGATGAGCTGCTGCTCAGGCGGATTATCACTGCAGAAGGGCGTTCGCGCGCTTATGTCAACGGCGTTCCGGTGGCGCTGAAAACTCTGCAGAACATCGGCAATATCTGTCTGGATATGCACGGCCAGCATGAGCATCAGGCGCTGATGCAGGATGTGGTGCAGCAGCAGTTGCTGGATGCGCGCTTGCCGACAGCCCTGTTGCCACATGTGAAGGCTGTATTTGCCGAGTGGCGGCAGCTTCAATCCCGTTTGCAATCACTCCATAGCGAGCGCGGCGAAACCGAGCAGCAGGCGGCATGGATGCGTGAGGAACTGGCGCGGCTGGAAGCGCTGGAGATTGATGAAGGGCTTATCGATCGTTTGCAGGCCGAGGTGGATAGCGGGCGTCATCATGCCCAGATTCAACAGGCGGCGGGCGAGGCGCTGGTTTTACTGGATGAGGCGGAGCCGTCGGTGCGTGATATGATTGCCAGAGCAGGGCATGCCGTGGCCGGTGTTGAAGATTTTCATGACGGACTGCGTCGTAGCCGTGACATGATTGATCAGATGGATGCGCTACTGGGAGAAGTGACGCCGGAATTGCGCAGCGTGCTGGATGCGTCATTTGATGAAGCCGGTTTGTATCAGTCCGAGCAGCGTTTGATGAGCGTGCATGAGGCTATGCGCCGGCACGATTGTGATGAAGCCGGGTTGATGATGCTGATAGATGAATGGCGGCAGCAGCTGGCGGCGCTGGATACGGCCGGCTGGGATGAGGCGTCTTTATTGCAGGCATTGAACCGGGCCGCCGATCAATACAAATCACAGGCTACGGCGCTGAGTGCTGAACGTGCGGCGCAAGGCGAGAAACTGGTTGCTCAGTTGCGCCCGTTTTTGGATCAACTGGCGCTGGGCGGCATGCAGGTGCGTTTTGATGTGCGGCCGGAGCATGATGAATCCGGTTGGTGTGCCGATGGCCGGGATACGATTGGTATTCAAATCATGTCCAATCCGGGCGAACCGTGGCGTGATCTGGCGGCAGTGGCTTCCGGCGGCGAACTATCGCGCCTGGTGTTGGCCTTCAAAGGCTGTGGGGCGTTAATCGACATGCCGAATCTGGCTGTGTTTGATGAAGTTGATACCGGCATTGGTGGTGAAACAGCATGGTGCGTGGGCGAACTGTTGGCGCGTATGGGCAGAGATCGGCAGGTGCTGGTCATCTCTCATCTGCCGCAGGTAGCGGCATGCGCCGATCAGCAAGTAGTGATTAGCAAGGCGGAGAAAGACGGGCGCACGGTGACGGGGCTTACGCCGGTCGCTGATGATTCACGGCAAAGTGAAATCGCCCGCATGCTGGGCGGGGCAGGGGATCAATCATTGCAACATGCATCTGAGATGTTGCGGCGCGGGCAAGGTGCGATGTCGGCATGAATTCCTCTATTCAGATTCGCAGCGCCACTGTAGATGATGTCGAAGAGGTCTATCAACTGCTGCTGCCCTATGCTGAAGACGATATTATTCTGCTGCGTGACCGCGATAATATTTTTCAGCATCTGCAGGAATTTCTGGTGGCCGAATTCGATGGTAAACTGGCAGGCACGGTGTGTGCGCATATCTATGCCGAGAATCTGGCCGAAGTGCGTTCGCTGGCGGTTGATCCGGTCTGTCAGCAGCATGGCGTCGGTCATTTGCTGGTTGAGGCTTGTGAAACGTGGTTATCGGGCCTTGGCGTCAGTAAAGTGTTTGCGCTTACTTATGTAACCGGTTTTTTTATCAAGCAGGGGTATTCCATCGTGTCCAAGGAGAGCTTGCCGCATAAAATCTGGACGGTGTGCGTCCATTGCTCCCGCTTCGCCGATTGCGATGAAGTGGCGGTGGAGAAGGCGCTTGAAAACAAAACAGTCAAAATCGACTCTCGCAAAGAACGCCAAGACGCAAAGAAAGGCAAAACAACCGAAAGAAAAGCTATCAATGCGCCTGCCTATGTTGGTAATCAACAGGTTAAGTGATTATTTCAGCAAAGCAAACCTGGCCACGAATGACACGAATGAACACGAATGAAAAGACAAGATGCAGAAGGCAACCTGGGGTTGGGATATGGTTTTGATTTTCCTTTGCGTTCTTTGCGGCTTTGCGAGAGATGCTTTTGATTTTGTTTGTAACAGTAATAAAACCATGACTTTTTCTGAGTATGAAACCGGTCTAAAAACTTCTGTGCTCTGCCGACCTGCCCGGGGTTGAGGCAGTAGGGGGGGCTGGCATGTAAGTTGCTGTGATCGGGGAGTAATTGCAATTTACCCTGTGGAGGCGGAAATGATGGAGCAGCAGAAGAGTTCGCAGAAATGGTATGATCGGTTTTCGGTGGCGCAACGATTGATGGCGGTGGGCGTATTGACGGCGCTGGCGGTGGTGCTGGCCGGGCTGGTGCATAATCGAGCCATGGCGTCGCTCGAAAAAATTGACGCTCAGATGTTTAACCTGTCAAAATCTATGGAGTCGCTGGACGGACTGGCTGAACAGACCAAGTGGCAGTACGCCGATGGCTTGCGACTGGCGACCGGATCAAAAGCCCTGGACAAGGATTATGCGGCACTGGATAAGCAAAATAGAGATGCGATCGCCGGGTTGAAAAAGAGTTTGCCTACAGCGGAGCTGCGCCAACAGGTGGCAGAATATGAGAGTACTTTTCACGATTTTGAAAAAAATATTGCCAACTATGCAGCGCAGAAAAAACTTTTGGGATTGAGTGAGAAAGACGGCTTGCGGGGCAAACTGCGCGATGCGGTTCACAAGATTGAACATCACCTGAAACAGCTTGGCGGTGATAAGAAAATGATTTCCATGCTGATGATGCGTCGTCATGAGAAGGATTTTATCATTCGTGGTAAACCCAAATATATCAATGAATTGCAGGATGAAGCTAATCATTTCCGTGAACTGCTGAGTGCTTCAGGCGCATTGTCAGGCACAGATCGTCTGGCCATGGAGCGTGAGTTGTCCACCTATATGGACAGCTTTAATTCCTATGCGGCCAAGCGCATTGATATGGTCAATATCCAGAAGAGTTTCATTCAACTCTTCAATCAAACCTTGCTGCCAACGATGGAAAAGATGGATACAGGCCTGAGAGCGCAGATCGATGCCAAACGGGCTGAGGTGAGGGATATTCACGATCATCAGGGGCTTCAGTTCTGGGGCATCAGCATGGGGTTGTTGCTGATCATTCTGCTGCTGCTGTACGCTATTATTCAATCGATTCTGTCGCCGCTCAGGCAGGTGGCGGCGGCCATGGATGCGCTCGATGATGGCGACACCTCCATTGACCTGGATGTGCATATGACTGGCGCGATTGGCACGGTAGTGGAGGCTTATGATAAACTGAAAGCGACCAGCAAGCATGCCTTCCAGTTGCAACGAATTGTGGAAACCACGCCTGCAGCCACCATGCTGGCCAATACCAGCGACCTGACGATCTCTTATCTCAACCCGGCGGCGCTAAAGCTGTTCCGTAGCATTGAAGGTTTCCTGCCATGCCGGGCCGATGAACTGGTCGGCAAGTGCATCGATATTTTTCACAAAGATCCTTCGCATCAGCGCCAGTTTCTGGCAAACAGGAGTAATCTGCCGGCCAAAGCCAATTTTATAGCGGCTGATCGGCATA
Source organism: Mariprofundus sp. (assembly GCA_027019785.1). GTDB lineage: Bacteria > Pseudomonadota > Zetaproteobacteria > Mariprofundales > Mariprofundaceae > Mariprofundus. The sequence continues at coordinate 19,970 of JALUWF010000072.1, forward strand.
TCGAATTCGAAGCCTTCCCCATTGATGATAACAGCGGTAACTGGGTCGCTATCATGGTGAACTGGGTGGATGTGACTGAACGCCAGAAACTGGCCAATGAGTTTGAGGGCAATATCGGTTCTGTGGTGAGTGAAATCAAGGATTACGGCAATCGTATGGAGGAGGCATCGCAGACGTTGTCGGCCATGGCTGAGCAGTCTACTGCGCAGGCCGAATCGGTATCCGGAAGCGCCCAGGAGGCCAGCTCCAATGTGGTGACGGTGGCCTCGGCGGCAGAAGAGCTCTCTGCCTCGATTGCGGAGATTACTCGTCAGGTGCGTGAAGCGGTGGATATTTCGCATCAGGCCGTGGATGAAGCCAACAAGACCAATGAGACGGTGGGCAGCCTCTCCTCTGCATCCGAGCAGATTGGCGAAGTGATCCGGGTGATCACGGATATCGCAGAGCAGACTAATCTGCTGGCGCTAAATGCCAGTATTGAGGCAGCCAGAGCCGGCGATGCCGGTCGGGGCTTTGCCGTGGTGGCTGGCGAAGTGAAGGAGCTGGCCAACCAGACGGCGCGGGCGACCGAGCAGATTTCCGAGCAGATCAGCCATATTCAGGGGAAGAGCACCGATGCGGCCAGTGCAATCGGCAATATCAGCGAGATTATCGAGCGTATGAATGGGATCAATCAGGCGATTGCCGCCGCTACCGAGGAACAGAACGAAGCGACGCGCGAGATTTCCCGGAGTGTTCAATATGCATCCGATGCAACCCATCGCGCCAGCGAGGAGATTGGCGGGATAAGTGAATCTGCCGAAGAGACTGGCCGCGCGGCTGCGGGTGTTCTGAGCGTGGCTGAACAGTTAAGCGAGAAAGGCGGTGAACTGTCAAAGCGGGTGACCGATTTTTTGGGCGAATTGCGGCGCTAGGTCGCCATGGCGAATCGCAACAGCCATGCCCAGGTGCCAACAGGCAGGGTGCTAAACAGCCTGTTGCACCTGCCCCAGGCGTATCTGTGCCATCGCCGGATTCATCATCGTCACGGCCAGTCTCACAGGCTGCTGTACGGCTGAATGCTACTATGACCAAGACAAACGCTCATCCATCGCAGGCTAAGAACGCGGATCAGGCTCATGCGCAATCGGACCGTCATTTGCCGGTCTGGCTGGCTGGCGGACGCAGCCGGCGGGCGTGGTTGTTGCTCGGTGAACGTGTATTTTCTCATCCACGTTATGCCCTGATGATTATGGTGGCATTGGGATTGTGTGCCTTTGAACGCTATATCTGGGTGATGTTGCCGCTGGCCACATTCTTTACGCTGGAATGGACATTGCGGCTGTGGCTGCAAAAGGAAAATGGCTGGAATAACAAATCTGAACTGGCGTTTCTGATATTGGATGGCCTGGCCACCATCAGTCTGTTTGCCGCGCTGTTTATTCCTGCCAATATCGCATCGCAAGGCTTTTACCTGCGACTGGCACGGTTGTTTCGCGGCATGTATCTGTTGCGCATGTTGCGCATTTTTCGATTTCTTACACATGATACATTTGTCTATTCCTTGCCCTTCGCGCTGGTGGTGGTGGGGCTGGGCGGCATTGGGTTGGCGGTGGGCAGTGTCGGGCTATATGTCGGGATTGTGTTGTTGCTGGAGCTGCTGTGTCGCGCCGTATCGATTGCCAAAGTCTTGCCGGTGGGCGGGCGGCGCAAGGCGGAACAGGCTTTTTTACCACTGGATCTGATCGCCTCGCTGGCCGTGCTCGGCTTGATTCCGGGGCTATCGCCATTCTGGGTGCTGCTGCGTCTGGCACGCTTTCTGATTATGCTGAATCCGGTGGGCAATATCGCCAAGGCGGTCAATAAAGTGGCGCAGATGGCGGAAGTGCGCAGTGAAGTGGGCATGTTGATGGGCATGCTGACCACCTTGCTGGTGATGGGTTCATTGGCGGTGATTTATCTGTATCCGGGAATGGATATCAATGACGATGGTGCGTTGAATGTAGCTGATTATGCGCCGTTTCAGATTATTCTGTATGTGTTCCGTTTGATTATGGATCCGGGTGCCGCGCCACCCGTGGCCTATTCGCCGTGGCTGGTGGTGCTGACGGTGGTGTTGGTGATGGCGGGCGTGTTTTTCTTCGCGCTATTGGTCGGCCTCGGTGCCAATGTGATGCAATATCTGCTGCTGGAACTCTCCAATTCTCCCTTGTCCCCACGCGAGCATATGTTGTTTGTGGGCGGTAACGGGCAGGCGGTGACAATCCTCAAACAACTGGATCGCTTGTGTGTACGAATGCGACGTTCATTTCCTTCCGTCTGGCTATTTTTCGGGGAACCGTTGCCCGAAGCACGCACGGTTGGTCGCTGGCTGACGGTGCGGCAGGTGCACAGTGGCGAGCGCGGCTTGATGGCGCGATTTAATCTAAGTGGCATTCGCCAGTTGTTTTTCTTTATGCCTGCGGAGGGTGAGGAGAAACAACAGGATGTGGTGGATATGCACCATCTGAAACGGGATGCCAGGGTTGATGGCGTGGTAGTGGCGGATGCGGCACTGGCTCCGAGATTGCATACGTTGTATAGCGAATCCATGCAGATGCCTGTGCTGGATTCTGCCTCGGTGGCGGCGCGGATGTTGTATCAGATGCATCATTGTGCACATATGCCGGCATTGGGGATGCAATTGCTTGATGTGGTGGACGGTGAAACCGGTTTGTTTGCCCTGAGCTGGGAGCTTGTAATTGCGCCGCAGGGTGGTGCGGTAATGATTAGCCATGCGGGGCGCAGTGTGGAATTGGAGCAATGGTTGACGCATTGCTTTGCTCAAGGTGTCAATTTCATGGCGGCGATAAATGAAACCGGTGCACCGGTGCTGTTTTCTGATCTGATGCGTACCAAACAAGCGCAGACATTCAGTGATGTGATTGCCATTGGCAATACGCCGGCCTTGTGGGCGGGGATCATGAACCGGGCACTGGGGCTATCGGACGATGAGCATGATAATTTGCTCAAGGCATTCACATGGCCGGAGACCTGGGATTTATCCATGATCTTTCTTGGCTGGCATCACGGGCTGCCGGCCATGGTCGAAGAAATGGCGTTAAAGCATCATAAATTGACGGTGCATGTGTTCAGTACAGCAGATGAGATTGCGCTGACACGCGCCAATCGCCAATTGCATGATGTAGCTCAAGCTGCGGAAAACTGTACCTTAAAAGCCTCGGTGCATGCCTGGGATGGTATGGATACCGAGCCACTGGTGGCGCAGTTGCGTGGTTGCAAGGTGATGATGTTCTACCCTGAAGATCGGGGTGATGATAATGAAGATTCGGTGTTGGAGCTGTGGTATCATCAGGTGGCGCGCATGCTGGCGGCGCGCAAGGCCAAGGCGAAATGGTGGACACCGCCGAAACTGATGGTGCTGCCCAGAAAGGGCGCACATGTGGGCGGCTTTGTGCAAGCTGCTTGCGATTATCAGCTGCTGGAAACGGATGTAGGTTCGCCGGATGCCTTCCATGATGTGCTGATGGCAAGACGTTTGCTTAATGAAGCATGCAGGCACTTTGATGCCGAGGCCAGTGCCCAGCATGATAAAGTGTTTCGATTTATGGATGCCATGCTGGGTGACACGGTATTGGTGGAAAGTGTGGCTTCTGATCGGCTGCTGGATGAGAGCCATCATCAGACGGCAGACTGGGTATCGACTTACCGCGAATCGCTGCGGAGGGGCTGGTTGCTGATGGGCTATTTGATGCCGCAGATGGGTATGCAGGAGCGCAATGCATTTGACATGCTGGATGGCGCGTTTCCTGCGCAACAAAAAGAGCATGTGAGTGGAATGTATTTGCTGGCCGGTGTTGCAGCATCAGAAATGGACTTGCCGCAAGAGAGTGCTGAATTGTTATTTTGCCGACGCGGCGTATTGGAACAGCAGGGTGGCGCGAAGACGAAGAAGAAAACGAAAAAAGTGATACCTGCTAAACAGGAAAAAGCCTCAGACGCGATACAGGAAAAAACACCACCGCAGAGGCGCGGAGACGCAGAGGAACGCGGAGAACCGAAGCATACGGAAGAAGCGAAGCCGGTTAAAAAAGAAGTGGTGGTCGAGGCAGAAACGGTGGCTAAATCTGTTCCTGCGGCGGTAGCCGCTCCTGCCGAAGCGGTAGCTACGGCAGAGGTGTTGAAAGAATCGGTGTGGCCACAGCAGGCTGATCCACAGTTGCTGCATGTGTTGCAGGTGCAGGTGGATGGATCGGTGCAGATGCTGGAGCAAAGCAGTGAGGATGCATTGCTCAAATTGAGTGAAATCCTCGATATGGATGTTGATGTGGCGGTGCAAGATAAAATCATGGCGGCACTGACCCACTTGCAGAATATCGATCGGGTATCGCAACGCATGCATAACGTGACATATGTGTTGCAGGACTGGAGCAACGCCACACAGCCAACAGGGCGTGAGTTGGGCTGGATAGAAACGGTGAAGCAACGCTATGTGATGGAAGAAGAGCGCTTGGTGTTGAAGGATGTGTTGGCATCATCTGTAGCCGCTGTCGCAGCTACAGATGAGAGGCCGCCTTTGGCTGCAGAAGAAACGGAAACAGATGAAGCTGTAGTTGAGGAAATTGTTGAAGTCCCTGATGAAGAAGGCATAGAGGACACAGAGGACTTACAGGACGTATGTGAACCGGTTACCGAAGCAGTGCACGATGAAGTAGATGAAGTGGAAGCAGTTAAAAAAAAGGTTGTTTCGGCGTCAGCCGATTCTAGCGGAGCGTCAGCTCCGTTATTGGAGGGTGAAGTGATGGCAGATACAGTATGGCCGAAGGTTGCGGATAAGCGATTGATCAAGGTGTTGGAAAAACAGGTTGATGGATCGATGCAACTGCTTGAGCAGTCATCCGAAGATGGCTTGATCAAGTTGACCGAGATTCTGGATATGGGCGTGAGTACGGAAGTGGAAGATTTGATTATGGCGGCACTCACCGATTTGCAGAATATCGATCGGGTATCACAACGCATGAATAATGTGAAATCCTGTTTGCAGGATTGGGGCAAGGCGGCGCCCGATGCACCACCGGCACTGTGGAAAGATGAAGTTGAAAAACGCTATGTCATGGAAGAAGAACGGCAGGCGCTTAAGGAAGAGTTATGAACGGAGGAGCTATGAGCGGACCGAGGATATTAATTGTTGAAGATTCCACCATGGTGCGGATCACCGTAAAACGCACACTGGCGAGTGTTGATTTCAGTGTCGATGAAGCCAAAGACGGGCAGATCGGGCTGGATAAAGCCATGGCCAGCAGCGATAACCCATACGATTTGATATTGACTGATTTGAATATGCCCAACCTCGATGGATTAAGCATGATTCAGCAATTGCGCGAAACCGAGGCTTATGCCGATACGCCGATTGTGATGCTCACCACCGAATCCGGCGAAGAGAAAAAAGCGGTTGGTCACGGCTCCGGCATCTCCGCCTGGCTGGTCAAGCCCTTCGAGCCGGATGCCCTGATCGAAACCGTAGGCAGTATGTTGTTTTAGAGTCACAGGCTACAACCTTTCACCGCAGAGGACGCAAAGGACGCGGAGGAAAGGCAAAAAAGATAAAATATGGAACCACTGATAAACGCAGATGAACGCAGATATAGGTCATATGAAGACATGGAATGCTTTTGATTTTCTTTGCGCTCTTTGCGACTTTGCGAGAGTTCGTCTTTGATTTTAGTTTGGTTTAACAGGAGTTGATGATGGAAATGGATGAGGAACTGCTGGCGGAGTTTTTGACTGAGAGCAACGAGAATATGGCTTCTATTGAAGAACAGCTCATGGAACTCGAAGCCAGCCCGGATGATGAGGAACTGGTCAATGCTATTTTCCGAACTATTCATACGGTGAAGGGCAGTTGCGGTTTTCTGGGCCTGAAAGGGCTGGAGAAAACAGCCCATGCCGGTGAAAACCTGCTGGGTAAAATCCGTTCGCTCAAATTTCGGGTCAACGAAGATATCGTATCGCTGCTGCTCGCCTGTGCGGATGGCATCAATGAATATCTGCAGGGGCTGGAAGAGAGTAGCGCAGAGCCCGAGCTCGATCACAGCGCCCTGATTTCACGCTTGCAGGCAGCCGAACGACTGGTGGACAGCATGGCCGGGGCGGGGGTGGCGGCGCCGAAAGCGGAACCCGGTCGCGACGATCAGGATATTACGGTAGCGGATATCACGGTAGCAGACTGGGCGGGTGATTTTGATGCATCCATTCAGGCGGCACTGATAGCGCAGGGCTGGCATACGCCAGAGCTGGTGATGGCGGCAGGCTTTGCGCCGCTGCGCGATCTGGATGCAGTGATGCCGGCAGATGCGTTGAAGATTCTCGGTCTGGCCAAAAAACTGGTGGCTGCCGGCGGGGTCAGCAAGGCAAAACGAGATGCCAAACCCGAACCGAAAGCGGTGCCTGTTCCCGAGCCGGAAATAAGAACGGTAGAATGCACGGTGGAGCCGGAGAAGCAGCAGACGCCACAGCAGCAGGGCAGACCGGTACCTGTGCCGCCGGTGCAGGGCAAGGCGGTGAAGCCCAAGAGCGCGGGCAGTATCCGTGTGGATGTGGATTTGCTCGATGCTTTGATGAATCAGGTGGGTGAATTGGTACTGACCCGTAACCGTCTGTTGCAGATGGTCAACGAATCCGGTTCGATGGAATTTATGCGCGTCGGTCGTGAAATTGATCAGGTTACCGAACGCCTGCAATCACAGCTGTTGCAGACCCGCATGCAACCGATTAAGACCATCTGGAGCAGCGTCCCGCGCGTGGTGCGCGAAATGGCCAAGTCTCTGAACAAGCGTATTGCTGTGGTGATGGAGGGCGAAGAGACCGAACTCGATCGCAGTATCCTCAACGCACTGAAAGATCCTTTGACCCATATTATTCGCAATAGCTGTGACCACGGCGTCGAGATGTCCGAGGCACGGCGAGCAGCCGGCAAGCCTGAACAGGGGGTGCTGAAGCTGGAAGCGGTCCAGGAGTCTGGGCATATTGTGATTACCATCAGCGATGATGGCGGCGGCATTGATGCGGCCCGGGTGAAGGCCAAAGCGGTCAGCATGGGAGTGATGAGCCAGGAATCAGCCGATGCCATGCCGGATCAGGCTGCTCTCCAGTTAATCTTTAATGCAGGGCTATCAACTACTGAAAAAGTAAGTCATTTATCTGGTCGCGGCGTTGGTATGGATGTAGTGAAAACATCTATTGAAAAAGTTGGTGGCAGTATTGATCTGACTTCAGAACTGGGCAAAGGTACGATTTTGCGTATTCGCATTCCGCTGACGCTGGCGATTATCTCGGCCATGATTGTGCGCTGTCTGGACAGGCGCTTTGCTATTCCGCAGATCAGTATTCGCGAACTGCTTAGCGCGCCGGCATCCTCAAACGACTGGCGCAGCATTGGCGGCCAACCGTTCTTCCGTTTGCGCGGACGACTGTTGCCGGTACTGGAGTTGGCATCCACGCTGAAGCTGGCTGAAGATGTGCCACATGCCGGCTCGATTGTGGTGATTGATATCGGTGATCGAACCTTCGGGATTCTGATTGATGAAATTTTCGGTGCGGAAGAGATTGTGGTGAAGCCACTGGGCATCCATTTTCAGCATCTGGCGCAGTATGGCGGCTGCTCTATTCTGGGCGATGGCAGTGTGATTCCTATTCTTGATTGCAATGGTCTGGCGCAGATGATGGAGCTGTCTGAAGAGGCGGATCATGCTATGAATATAGCCGATAGCGAAGAATCATTCAGCCTGCATGATCTGCAGTATGTACTGGTCTTCCGTCAGGAGGATCATCGTTACGCCATTCCGATGGCGCTGGTGGAACGGTTGGAGAAGTTTCCACCCGAAAAAATAGAGTCGGCCGGTCCGAATGAGGTGTTGCAATATCGCAATGGGGAAGTGATTCCGGTATTGCGCTGGGGGGGATTGATCGGGTGCGGCAGTCATCCGGAAGAAGGTGAAGATGAGGTGTACGGGTTGATTCTCTCCGATGGTCATCATCGCATGTGTCTGCAGGTGGATGCCATCGTGGATATTCTTGAAATACCGCTGGAGATTAAAAAGCCGTCACAGGAAAAATATTTTCTTGGCACGGCTGTGATACTGGAACAGGCCACCGAAGTGGTGGATGTGTTTGATATCATTAAGCAGGCGGTGCCGGACTGGTTTAATAAGTCGACCGGCGCAGAGGAGGAAAGCAAACGACAGAGTATTCTGTTTGTGGAGGATACGCCGTTCTTCCGCAATCTGGTGGTGCCGGTATTGCAGGCGATGAATTATGAGATCTGGACTGTGGCGGATGGCCGGGAGGCTTGCGATATTCTGAAGGATAAAACGCCCGATATGATTCTCACCGATATCGAAATGCCCAACATGGACGGCTATGCACTGGCCGACTGGATTGCCGGACAGGCGCATCTTAAAGGGGTGCCGGTGATGGCGCTAACCGCGACGCCACCGGATGAGCACGATGAACGCCGACGGAAATTCGATGATGTGCTGGTGAAATTTGATCGGCATTCTCTGGTGGAGCATCTGCAACGAACACTTGGTGCGCATGGCTCGGATAAATTAAGCAGCGTGGATGCGGATATTATAGCCGCTGATCAGGCTTAGGGAGGCGATGATGAGCGGATTGATGCCGGTTAAAAAAACGCAACAGGTTAGTGAACTGCTCACCTGCCGGGTAGGCCAGCAGTGGTTGGGTTTACAGGTTAAACAGGTTCGCGAGGTGGTGAGTCCGCAACCACGAACAGAGATGCCATTGGCGCCGGATGCGGTGATGGGGTTGATTAACCTGCGTGGACGGGTGATTACGCAGCTGGATGTACGTAAAGTGATCGGTTTGCCGGCGCGCGAATCGGAAAGTTTTCGCGTTGCGATTGTGGAAACGCTGTCCGGCGAGGCTTTCGGGCTGGTGATGGATGAAGTTGGTGCGGTGATCGAGATGGATCTGGATATGTACGAGAAGACGCCCAAAACGCTGGACCGCATCTGGCAAGATGTCAGTGAAGGCGTGTTGAAACAGGATGATCGGGTGCTGGTACTGGTGGATGTGGAGCGCTTTATAGCCATGACTATTCCGCAGTTGAATGATTTGGATGAAGGCCGGGTACTGCATTAATGCAACAGGCAATTCAATTAGACGCAGATGTACGCAGATAAACGCAGATAAGATTCTACATGAATGGTTTTCTTTGTGTCTCTGTGCCTTGGTGGTGCAAAAGATTTCGATTGCAGGTTTGAATGGTCAGGAGTGAAAGCACCAATGGTGACAAGCGAGGCCTCAGGTCCGCAGAAAAAATAAAACATCCAGAAAACATTTTCTCTAACCATCTAAATTTTTTAAAATATATTGTCTGTATCCCTAATCCGGCATAGCAGGAACCAAACAGGAAAATCTTGAACCACAGAGGACACAGAGAGCACAGAGGAGGTCAAAATCTTTATGTTTTGTTTTTCTCTGCTTTTCCTCTGTGTCCTCTGTGGTGAGAATCTTTTGATTTTATGTTTTTATTTCTTGTACATTTTGCACGAGATATTTTTCGTAAGTGACTAAAAGAAGGATCAAAATCCCCGGCCCTCATCAGTGCAAGGCTCCGAACAGACAAACAACGTGCCTGATTTGTCGATACTGGCGGTGACCGGAATTTTTCCTGGCTTATCGCCCTTCTGGGTGCTGCTGCGACTGGCGCGTTTTCTGATTACCAAAGTGGCGAATCAGGGATAGTAGCGCCGGTTGTACGATCAGGACGCATAGCAGCACGCAGAGCAGGGCAATGGTCAGCGTTTTGCCCAGCATCATCATGGCTGTATCGCCCGAGATTGCCATGCTGCCGAAGGAGCAGAGGGTGGTTAAGGCGCTGAACAGCACGGCGCGCGGCGTAGCGCTTTGAAACAGACCGCTTAAACCGCCATCGCGCTGGCCGAGTGCCAGATAGATGCCGTAAGAGACGCCTAATCCAGCCAGTAGCGGCAAGACGATAATATTGGCCAGATTGAGCGTTAATCCGTTGATCTGCATGATTGCGGCGGTGAGCAGGGCGGCGAGAAGTAGCGGCATCAGTACGCCCAGACAATCTCGAAAACTGCCAAGGCTGAGCATGAGCAGGATGGAGACAAAACCGAAAGCCAGCAAGGATGCTTGCATGAATGCATGCGCAACGACCGCTCCCCCCTCCACCATCATCACAGGATCGCCGGCGGCATCCGGTGCCAGCGTCTGGATTTGGCGCACGAATCGTTCCATATTGCCCGGCTTATCCAGGTCCAGTTTGGAGAACACCTGAATACGCGCCATGCCGTTATTGGCCAAAAAGCGGTTTTTTAACGCTTCGGGCAGTGATGCCGGGGTGATTGCTTCCGCATCGAGTGCCGTGGCAAGCATTCGGATGCGTTGGCTGAGGCCCGCTGTGACGTTGTGATCGAGTGTCCGAAGCGCTTTGGTGTTGTTCGCGTCGCTACTCAGAAAATCGGCAAGTTGCCGGGCCAGCGCGGTTGCGTGAAGTGCCAGCGTGCTGTCGCCAGATTGCTGCGAATAGAGTTGCAGCGTTTGTTGTAATTCTGTCAATGCCGCTGTGATTTGGGCGGCAGTGGATGGGGGCGCATCTCTGACCTGCAAGGTGAATGGCGGCATCACCATGGCCAGATCAGTGAGCAGATCCAGCTTCTCCTGTTGTTGGTCGGGAATCAGGCTGGAAAGGGTTAATGTTCGGGAAACGCTCTCCTGTTTGTCGATCTTTGCAGCCAATCGATCCGCTGTAGCAAGATTGTCACGGATGATTTCAATGGCGTAGGGTGATGCTTTCGACTCCCTGGCCAGCGACTGAAATGCCTGGAAGGCAGGATTGCGCGCATCAAGCAGATGTAACGGATTAAAATCGAATTGCAGTTGTAGCGTCGGCGCGAGACTGACCAGCATTAGCGCCACAGCAGTGCCGGTGATCTGTTTGGCATGGGTGGACATCCATACTGCCATACCGTTGTTCGATGGTTGCTCAGCAGGCGAAGCTGTGGATTGGGTGATTGCTGATGCATGGATGTCAGGTCGCCGCATTAATCGCATCAGTGCTGGCAACACTGTGAAGGTGGCAGCCAGCGCAATGAACATGCCTGTGCCGGCAATAACGCCAAGATCGGCAAGGCCGTTGTAGTCGGTCGGGATGAATGAGAAAAAGCTGGCCGCAGCCGCCAGCGCCGACAGACCGAGCGCGGCTCCCAGTCCGTGCGCTGTGCGGAGGATGACGTGGGCAGGCAACACGCCGCCGGCCAGCTCGTGCAGGCAGCGAACCGAGAACTGGATGCCGAAATCCACCCCCATGCCAATAAACAGCACGGCGAATGAGATTGAAATCAGATTGAGCGGCGAGGTGGCGAATAGAGCGAATGCACCCGTCCAGAGCAGGCTCATGGTCAGCGTCAGGGTGACGGCAAACACGAGCCGCGCATCTTTCAGCGCCAGAAACAGCAAGACCAGAATCAGCACGGCTGCCAGTCCCGTAGCCAGACCGGATGCGCGTATGGCGCCTTGCAGTTGCTCATAATCGAGCACGGCTTCACCAGTCATGCGTACACGCACGCCATGGGCAGCATTCAGCCCAAGCGCATGCACACCCTGGTTGATCAGGTCAATGGCTTGTTCTGCCGGTTGAATATCGTCGTCAATCATGTGGGGCGTAATTTCAATGATACGGCGACGCGCTTCACTGGAAGACTGTGTTCCGGTCATGATCTCATGCCACGGAAAAATAAAAGCCTGCCCCTGTTTTGCCGCTTTGATGGCATGGGTCATGGCATCAAACATGCGCGTCAGCGCCGCCGCATTGTCGTTACCTGACGCATCATCATTCAATGCTTTGCCGATCAGGGTGGTCAGGCCGGGCAGGGTGGGGTGTTTGGCCAGATTTCCCAGCACAGGTTGCATGCGGGTTAATCGCGCCGTCAGATCGTCAAGCTCATCCACACCCATATATAACAGGCCATTTTTCAGAAAGAAACGATCCGTGGCAGGTGAATAAATATGTTCAATCGTGTCGGGATGCTGCTTTAGCCAGGCTTCCAGTCTGGTAGCACCATCCTGCGCAATATCCGACGAGTCACCATCCAGAATCAACACAATCGCATCACCGCTATCGGGGAACGCCTGCGTAAATTTCTTCTGGCTCTGGGCAAATGGCAGTTTATCCGATAACAGCGCATTGGCATCGGTGCTGATGGCCATATGTGTCCACGCATAATCGACGCATGCGGTGCTGAGCAGCAAGGCGCAGATCAACGTCAGCAGTGCGCGCCGGTAACAAAAATCCGCTACTGTGCTGATAAAACGAATATACGCGCCCGTCACCCGATTACTACTTGGTTTTATGGAGAAAAAATATTTAGTTCGCATGATTTATTCATAATGTGGGTTAGTATCAGACACAAGTCTCATGCCGACAATCGTACAATGTCTTTCCTGGAAATGCCAATGGAGTGGCTCATACCTTGTGGGTTCCAGAGATGAACTACAGATGTCTGTAAATCACCAAATCCACGAAACGAGACACATCTACAAATGAGCGGCGGTACGCCGTCCGACTAAATTTGACTGGTCAGGATTTTATGTCATTATATGCCAATTTGCAACCATAACGAAACCATAATGAAACCGTTGATTCTTGGAGATGATATCATGCCGACTTTAACCATTAAAAATATTCCTGATGACCTCTATCATGAACTGAAATACATTGCTAAGCAACATCATAGAAGTATTAATAGTGAAGTTATTGTATCTCTAAAACGGATCTTGCTTCCCAAGAAAACTTTTTCTGAAGATACCCTTAGTAGCATTCAAAGCCTTCGCTCTCAAATAACTTCTAATGCCATTACAGCAGATGATATTGATCAAGCCATTAATGAAGGCAGACCATGATTGTTGTAGACACAAATATTATTTCTTATTTACTGCTTCCAACTCCATATTCAGATTCAGTAGATACTCTGTATAAGCTGGACTCACATTGGGTTGCCCCTGTACTCTGGAAAAGTGAATTCCGAAATGTTCTCGCACTTTATCTTAGAAAAGAAATAATTACGCTTGAAAAGGCTTTGCAACTTCAAGAGAAGGCTGAATCAATCATGATTCATAACGAATATGATATTTCTTCCTCGCAAGTCCTCACCCTGGTAGATAAAAGTAGTTGTTCAGCATATGACTGTGAGTTTGTTGCTTTAGCTCACCACCTTAATACTCCACTCATTACACAAGATAAAAAACTCTTGCGAGAATTCCCTTCAACTGCTGCATCTGTAGCAAACTTTCTTTCTGAAAAATCCTAACCTGGTAATCAGCTTACTGCATTTTCCATGTTAAAGCACAAACACCATGCTATTGCGCGCCCATCGGCGGGCGCTATGATGACTTTGCAAAAAGTCATCACATCAGTGCTTCCCCAGATAGCGCATGAACTCGACACCTTCGCGCAGGCGGCGGGGGATCATCCAGGGCGAACGACCCATTTCGCCGATCATTTCGGCGATTTTTCCGGCGCGGAAATAGAAGCGTTTGTAGAAGGCGTCTGCCGAATCAAAGATCATGGTGTGATCCAGATGCGGATAGCTCATGACGCTCTGCTGGGTGCCTGTATCACCGTTGACCAGTGTGTCGTCTTCCGGTTTGAGCCAGCCTTCTTTTATGGCCTGATCATAGAGTTCGGTGCCCGGATAGGGCGCGGCCATGGAGACCTGCATGGTGTGCGGATTGATGTCGCAGGCGAAACGGATGGTCTCTTCAATAGTTTTCCTGGTTTCGCCGGGCAGGCCGAGAATGAAGGTGCCGTGGATGGTGATGCCGAGCTTGTGGCAATCTTTGGTGAAACGGCGGGCAATATCGATCCGCATGCCTTTTTTGATGTTGTTGAGAATCTGCTGATTGCCCGATTCGTAGCCCACCAGCAAGAGTCGCAAGCCGCCTTCTTTCATTGCCTTGAGCGTTTCATAGGGGACGTTGGCCTTGGCGTTGCAGCTCCAGGTAATGCCAATTTCACCTAATCCTTTCGCAATGGCGATGGCGCGCGGGCCGTCATCGGTGAAGGTGTCGTCATCGAAGAAGATCTCTTTAACCTGTGGAAAATCGCGTTGAATCTGGCGTACTTCCGCCAGCACATTGTCAACGCTGCGGGTGCGGTAGCGGTGGCCGCCGACAGTTTGCGGCCACAGGCAGAAGGTGCAGCGCGAATGGCAACCGCGCCCGGTGTAGAAAGAGACATAGGGGTGCTGCAGGTAGCCAATAAAGTAGTCTTCGATATGCAGGTCGCGTTTATAGACGCTGCTGACAAAGGGCAGTTCATCCATATTTTCCAGCACGGCTCTGGGCGGGTTATGGATGATTTTTCCCTGATCATCTTTGTAGCTCAAGCCGGTGATGCTCTCAAGCGGAGCGCATTCGGCCAGTTCCTTGATGGTGTAATCGAACTCTTCGCGGGCGGCAAAATCGATGGCATCCGAGGCACTGAGTACCGCATCAGGCGATACTGCCGCCTTGGCGCCGATAAATCCCAGTTTGATGCCCGGCACGGCCTGCTTGAGTGCTTCGGCCACCTTGACATCAGAGGCGAACGACGGTTCGCTGGTATGCAGTACGGCCAGTTCATAACCCTGCGCCATCTCCAGTACCTGCTGCAGATTATATCCTGCCGGCGGGGCATCAATGAGCCGACTGCCCGGCACCATGGCGGCCGGCTGAGCCAGCCAGGTTGGGTACCAGAACGAGCGAATTTCACGCCGTGCCTGATAACGCGCGCCGGCGCCGCCATCGAAGCCGTCGAACGAGGGCGGTTGTAAAAATAAAGTTTTCATGACGCGGCCTTTTGTCAACGCACCGGTATCCACACTGTTTGTCATTGAACTTCCTCCATATTTCCATTCGGATGCACCGCAAACTTGTGTCCGCGCCACTGTACATGACGACCAAAATAACTACCCAGCCAGACAGCAAAGCTGGTCGCTTCACGCAGCGGCAACAGTAGTATAAACGGGGCGCAGCGAATGCCCGAGGCCCGCAATGCAATCATGTGCATGATCAAACGCAAGGCCACTGCGGCGCATGGCATGAGCCAGTTCCACGTTTCACCGTACGTAAGCAATGCTGCCAGCAGTGTCATCGGCACGGTATGGGTGATCAGGGAGAGGGCATGGCCAATCGGCTGCAGGATGCAGACAGCACGCACCCAGCGCAGTTCATGCTGCCAGAGGCTCGAATATGATGCTTCATGCACCGTCGTTTGCACCAGATAACGGGAGAGTACGGTTCTTAAGCCGCGCTGACGCAGCAGTTGCGCCAGCATATAATCATCGGCAAGCTGATCTTTCAGCGCTTCAAAACCGCCGATGCCATCCAGTGCTGTGCGTCGCAGGGCGAGGGTGGAACCGAAGCCGAAATCTCTTAGCCCGAGCATCCAGCCGAGCAGAATCGAGGGTGTGAACCACTCATTCATATATAGCGCGCCGAGTCTGGAAAAGATGCTTCCGGTTGGCCTGCCCCAATACAGGCAGGTGACAACGCCGACCTCGGGATCGGATAAGTGGGTAGCCAGTTCATTCAGATAGTGGGGGGCTACGCGGGTGCTGCTGTCGGAGGCGACCAGATATTCATGACGGGCGAATTTCGCCATATAGGCAAGGTTGGCGATTTTGCGGTTGATGCAGCTGATGTGATCACCGCTGACCACCTGAATATCCAGTTGTGGAAATTCGCTCTGTAGTCGGCGCGCCAGCGCCAGCGCCGGATCATCATCTGCCTGAGCTCCGAAGATCACCTGATATTCCGGATAATCCTGTTCGCAGAACGAGCGCAGGTTTTCGTACAGCTCCGGCTCCAGACCAGCCAGTGGTTTGAGAATGCTAAAAGGTTTGGCGTTGCCCGTGTCCGCTTTGCTGGCGGGACGTCGGCTTGTCCAGATGAGCGTGGAAAGCGCTGCGCCACTCAGATAGAGCAGGGCTGCAGCGCCCAGTAACAGGCCTGTCCAGCTTGTTATGCTCATGGTTCCATCGATCAGTCCGTTCATGGCCCCGTTCATCGCCTCGTTCATCAAAACCGTTCTTCACCCAGTTCCAGCATATATCCATCACGACGCACTGCAAACCTGCGACCACGCCAGCGGACATGGCGACTGGCATAGCTGCCTGCCCAGACGGCAAAGGTCAGCAAATCCCGGATTGGCAACAGCAGCAGATCGAGCCACAGTGATGATTCGGGGTCATGCAGCGAAATCCGGTGCATGATGATACGCAGCACGATGGCAGTCGCAGGCATGGCCCATGCCCACGGGTGAGCGTGCGCCAGCGCAGCCGCCACCAGGGTGGCCGGCAGCGTATGAGTCATGCAGGAAAAGGCGTGTCCGGCCGGCTGTAGCATGCGCACGGTGCGCATCCAGCGCAGTTCGTGCTGCCATAGTGATGCGAACGACGGCTCATGCACGGTTGTTTCGACCAGATAATCGGACAAAACGGTTTTCAGACCGTGTTCGCGCAGCAGCTTGGCCAGCATGTAGTCGTCGGCCAGTTGATCGGCCAGGACCTTGAAGCCGCCGATGCGCTCCAGCGACTGGCGGCGCAGCGCCAGCGTCGCACCGAAACCAAAATCGTTCAGGCCAAGCAACCGTCCGGTCAGCACTGAGGGCAGAAACCACTCGTTGATATGTAGCGCGCCAAGTCTGGACCAGATGGTGGCAGCGGGCAGACCTCTGTACAGACAGGTCACCACGCCGGCATCAGGTTGATCCAGTTCGCCGGCCAGATGATGCAGATAATCGTTGCCGACGCGAATGTCGCTATCAGAGATAACCAGATGCTCAAAGGCCACGTATGGCTCCATCTGCATCAGATTGGCCACCTTGAAATTACCGCACTGAATACTGTGTTCGCAGACAATCTGGATATCCAGATGGGGGAATTCGTGTTGCAATGTACGCGCCACATCAAGAGCCGGATCATCAGCCGACTGGCTGCCGAAGATGATCTGAAACTCGGGGTAATCCTGTGTGCAGAATGAACGCAGGTTGTCATACAGCCCCGGTTCCATGCCACATAGCGGTTTGAGTATGGTAACAGGCGGCGTCGAGATAGCTGTAGCGGTGCGCCGTTTGAACCACGCACGCGTCGCAAATGTACAAACGGCAAGATAGAGCAGGGCGGTTGTGCCCAGAATGAAACCGGACCAGATGAAAATATTACTCACAGCCCGATCCGGTTGCGCATGAATCGAGGGCATCACGCATCGCAGGGCCGGATGCTTCACGCCAGACACAGCCTGGCATGGTAAGGTTTCTATACTGCGCCAGCGCCCAGAGAGGGAAGTATTTGGAATAACCGTGGTATTTCAGATAAAACACACGCGGAAAACCGGGCGCTGTAAAGGCGTCATCGCGCCATAAACCATCATCACGTTGACATGCCATCAGATATTGCGCTCCCCGTCGCACCGGTGCGCATGCATATTCGCCGGCAGCCATCAGCGCGAGCATGGCCCAGGCTGTCTGAAACGCAGTGCCAGTCTGGCCTCGACCGGCCAGTTCGGGGTGTTCGTAACTGTCATTGCTTTCGCCCCAGCCGCCATCGGGATGCTGGACGCTCTTCAGCCAATCCACAGCACGCCGTATCATCGGCTCATCGGGGCTGACGCCCGCTTGCATCAGGCCGGTCAGCACAGACCATGTACCATAAATGTAGTTGGTGCCCCAACGTCCGAACCAGGCACCGTTTTCTTCCTGCTCCGAACGCAGGAAGGCCAGACACGCATCCAGATGTGGCCTGTATTTTTCATTGCTATGGACCAGACACCCCAGCACCACGGCTAGTCGTCCGCTCACATCGCTGGTCGGGGGGTCGAGCAGAGCACCATGATCGGAAAACGGAATATGATTGAGCCAGGCATGGTTGTTATCGGCATCAAAAGCGGCAAAACCGCCATTTTTCGACTGCATGCCGCAGGCCCAGTCCATAGCGCGGCAGATATGCTCTTCAAAACAGACATCGTCGGCCCGTATCAGCGCCCATGCCACCATACCCGTGTCATCCATATCGGGATAGAAGCTGTTGCTGAACTGGAACGCCCAGCCGCCGCCGGGCAGATCGGCGCGGTTTTCTCTCCAGTCGCCCGGCTGCTCCAATAGCTGTTGCTGTGCCAGCCAGTCGAGTCCACGCACGGATGCGCTCACGGCAGTTTTCATGCCCGCTTCCTGCAGGGCGAGGCAGGCGATGGCCGTGTCCCAGATCGGTGAATTACACGGTTGGCAGTATGTCATTTCATCTTCATTCACCAGCAGATCCTGTAGCGCCTGAGCGCTCTGAATGCGCAACGGGTGATCGGCAGCATAGCCCAACTGAATCAATGCTTCATGGGCATTTACCATGGCCGGAAAAATGGCGCCAAGACCGCCGCGATCGAGTCGTTCTATCATCCAGTCGTGCGCCCGCGCCATGGCGCGGCGGCGTATCATAGCCGGAATCAGCGGTTCAAACAGGCGAACGGCCCGTTCCACATTCAGCAGCAGTCGGTTCAGACGCGAACGGACAGGGAAAAAGTGTTTTTCTTGTGTGGGCGGCGTGGTAAACAGCTCCTGAATATCCACATGATCGGGATTCACCGCCTGAGTTCGCAGAGAATACAAAATCAGCAGCGGCACCATCACCGTGCGCGACCAGTATGAAATTTTACTGATATGGAATGGAAACCATGTTGGCAGCAACATGATTTCGACAGGCATGAACGGCACCCCGCGCCACGGAATCTGGCCGAATTTGGCCAGTTCGATGCGGGTGAATACATTGCATCGTGCTGCGCCGCCCATGGAGAGAATCAGTTGCCTTGCCCTGGCCATATGCGGTGCATCAGGCGCATCGCCGGCCAGTTTCAGCGCATAATAGTTTTTTACAGAGCAGCTGATTTCCGCTTTGCCACCCGTATAGAGCGGCCAGCCGCCCTCTTCATTCTGGCGGCTGCGCAGGTAGGTGGTGAGCCGATCCTGCAACGTATCATCCAATTCGCCGGTGACATGCATCATCAGAATATATTCGGCGGGGATCGTGCAGTCGGCTTCCAGCGGAAAACTCCAGTAGCCGGCCTGATGCTGCAACTGCTCAATGGCCTGAGAGGAGCGCTCTACGGCCTTGTTCACTTCGGCTTCAAAGCGATGCGCATCAAAATTGTGCGCCTGCTGCTTCCAGGTATGTGTCACGGCCTGATGGTCAGCACGCATCGCTAAAACCATGCTGCATCTGTTTGACTCCCCTCATTTTTGTATCTCCATTTTCTCAATTCTGCGCGGCAACAGTAGTTGCTCCACCTTACTGGTATATGTCTGAAATATTGCCATTTGGTGAAGTTCATCTGTCAGACTTCCGTATTGTGCCTTCATCGTCAGGTAAATCATCCTCAAAATCGGGGTAAACCGGTTCAGGCGGGTGGCCATCGTAGATCAGATAGTTGCGATGCTGCATCCACGCCTCGCGCGTAAACACGTAGGGATCGAGCGCGGATTCATTCACAAAGCGGATGGCATCCGAAGCACGGCTGCGCAGGTCCACGGTCGATAATATGGACAGGGGAATCATCACCGATGAGGCGACAAAGAAACCGGCATAGAATAGTCCGTCGGTTAGCGTGCTCACGGCAAGATCAGGCGTGTTGCGAACCGTATCCGGGCCGAGTATAGGCAATACCATATAGGCGCCGGCGGGGGCCCCCCATACTGCCAGCGTCTGACCGAAGTCCTCCTGGTGTTTTTCCAGTCCCATGGGAGTAGCCGGATCAAACAGCCCGGCTACTCCCAGCGTGCTGTTAATCAGGAAACGTCCCAGATCGGCAACGCCCTGCTTGCCTTTGGCTTGCAGAAAATCGTTCAGCACCGTGCCGATATAACGGCTGTTGTCGAAAAAGTTGGAGACGAGTATGCGGCCCTGTTTGGGGGTGACGGCCACATAGCCCTTTGACAGGGGGCTGAGAATCAGCCGGTCGACGACACTATTGAAACTGTACGACACCCGGTTGACCTTTTCCGCCGGATCATACACCTGACCGGCCGGCAGACTGGCGCAGCCGCCCAACAGCGCGCCCGACAAGGCCAGCACCATAGCCAATAAGGCTGCGTTAGCGGTATTGCGCAATTTTAACTTTCAGTTTGTTGATCAGGGCATGGAATCCCTGAACTTTGAGTACAGATGCGTAGTCGGCCCGTTTCAGGGCCAGGTCGCTAACGCCATCGGCGATGACATTAATCACCCGCCAACCCCGGTGTGATCGTCGCAGAATATAATCGAGCTGCACCGCATCGTCATCGGGTCGGACAAGCAGGGTATGTATCACGATTCGATGATGGCTCAGCGGCTGTTCAGAGGTATATTTGAATGATTCACCGCTGTATCCGTCAAAACGATTGGCGTAGGTGGCGATCACCAGACGGGAGAAAACATCGACAAACTGTTGGCGCTGCCCGGCGCTTAGATGACGCCAGCCGCGCCCGATGGATAGGCGCGCCACCAATGGCAGATCATAGGTGTGGCGAATTTCCGGCTCCAGCTTCGCATAGCGCCCCTGAAATCCGAGGCGGTCGGCCTGCTTCATCACCGTCAACAGCGCAGCGTGAAAGTGCTGAATCACCACAGCCGGTTTTTCCGTCGCCTCTATTGCTGCCGCTTGCGCGAGAGCGCCCGTCATAGCGAACATTAACACCGTCAGGCCAGCAATCACGCCCAAACGAAGCGTGTCTGTTCTGTGGTTCATTTTTTTTATTGTTTGCTCTTCGACTTTCATCTGTGTCTATTTGCGTGCATCTGCGTCAATATTTACAGGTATATCCGGCACCATGGCACCAGCAATACGCGGCCCGCGCAGGGCGACGGACAATGTTTTGAGCGGATGCGCCACGGCATCATTCACGGCCGTGGGTTCATAGCCGCAATGCGCCATGCAGTTGGCGCATTTGGGATTACGACCGGATCCGTAGGCGCTCCAGTCCGTATCTTCCATCAGCGATTTGAAGCTGGGCGCATAGCCTTCATCCACCAGCAGATAGCAGGGTCGCTGCCAACCGAAGATATTGCGAGTGGGGTTGCCCCATGCCGTACACTGATAGGTCTGGTTGCCAGCCAGAAAATCCAGAAACAGACTGGACTGATTGAACACCCAACGCTTCTTTCCCCTCCGTTGACGGCCCAGTCGGAAAATGTCGCGGAACAGCTGTTTGGTCGCCTGACGCTGTAAAAAAACATCCTGCTGCGGCGCATGTTCATAGGAGAATCCCGGCGACACATTGATGCCTTCCACCCCCAGACCCATGACGAAATCAAAGAATTCTGCAGCTTCATCGGCAGATTCGCCCTGAAAAAAGGTGCAGTTCACGGTGACGCGAAAACCCTTTCTGACGGTCTGTTTGATGACTTTCACCACCTGATCGAAGACGCCCGTCTGGCAGACGGAAGCATCATGACGCCCGCGCAGACCGTCCAGATGAATTGAGAAAGTCAGGTAGGGCGATGGTGCATAGGCTGCTATCTTTTTCTCCAGCAACAGGGCATTGGTACACAGGTAAATATATTTGCGGCGCTGAATGATGCCCTGCACGATTTCAGGCATCTCCTTGTGAATCAGCGGCTCGCCACCGGCGATAGAAACGACCGGCGCACCGCACTCATCGACGGCACCCAGACAGTCCGCGACGCTTAAGCGCTTGTTCAGAATGGCATCGGGATAATCAATCTTACCACAGCCTGAACAGGCCAGATTACAACGGAACAGTGGTTCCAGCATCAGCACGAGCGGATAGCGCTGTCCGCCGCGCAGGTGCTGGCGTACAAGGTAGTAACCGATCCCGATTTTCTGGCGTAAAGGTATGCTCATATCAATCCCGGTAGTCTGTATTGCGGTCAACGAAAGCGGGGCATACTGTCGGGATGACCATTTTCAGGCAAGGAGATGATGATGGATTGACACCAGGAGCTGTGACACGCACATTTGCCAGACGGTTTTTGCGGAACTGCAGCACTCACTTATGGCTGCTCAGCCCGATCCGGATCTATTCGAAAACAAGGTGAAAGAAGTCATGCAATCATGCTAGTTACCATTCATCAACCCAACTATCTGCCCTGGCCGGGCTTTTTTAATAAGTGGATGCAGTCCGATGCTTTTGTGATTCTCGATACCGTCCAGTTTCACAAGAATGACTGGCAGAATCGCAACCGCATCAAGAGCATCAACGGGGCGTCATGGCTTTCTGTGCCTGTCCATTTTCATTTTCCCGACGCCATCAGCGAGGTTCAGATCGCCGATATGAACTGGGCGAAAAAACAGCTGAGCAGCATTCGTCAAAGTTATGCCAAAGCGCCGTTCTTTGCCGCTTACTGGCCAGAAATCGAGGCGATTTTATCCGCACAGTGGCGCAGTCTGCGCGATATGAATATGGCGCTGATTCGTCTGCTCGGGCGCATGCTCGGTTGTCATGCGCCGCTCTATATGGCCAGCGATCTGCCTGTGACGGAACAGGATCCGACCATGCGGCTGATTGCACTGTGCCGGTTGCTACAGGCGGACGGCTATCTCTCCGGCAGCGAGGGGCGCAATTATCTGTTGCAGCATCGCTTTCGAGAGCACGATATTGCGTTATGGTTTCAGCACGCCACAGCGCCGGTCTATCCGCAGCTGCATGGCGATTTTATCCCGTATCTGTCGGTGATCGATCTGCTCTTTAATGTCGGCGATGAAGCGACAAAAACTGTTCGGGAGATGGGAGGAAAAGTACGATGAGAAAGATTCTGGCCCTGGCCCCGCATCCTGATGATGTGGAGATCGGTTGTGGTGGCACGCTGGCCGCGCTCTCCGGCGGCGGCGATGAAGTTCATCTGTTTGTAGCTACCGATGGCGGTCGCGGCGGCGATGCCGTCATTCGCCGCGCGGAGCAGCAGGCAGCCGCTGCAATACTGAGCGTGCATGAAATTCACTGGGGTGGTTTTATGGATACACAACTCGCCGCCGCTACGGTGCAACTGATTGAACATATCGAGCTGCTGGTCAACCGTATCAAGCCCGACATGGTGTTTATCAATCACCATGTCGACACGCATCAGGATCACCGCGCCCTTGCCAGCGCGGCCCATTCGGCCACGCGATATGTAGCTAATGTGCTGGCCTATGAAACACCGACCAGCGATGCTTTTGAACCGACAGTATACTGGGATATCGGCGCCTGCATGCAGCAGAAGCTCGATGCTTTGTCCGCCCATGCCTCGCAGGTGCAACGCACCAACATTCAGGGCTTGAGCATTATCGATATTGCGACATCGACAGCACACTACCGGGGCATGAACGGACGTCTGAACAGTGCGGAAGCATTTATGCCGAAACGGATGCAGTTTTGATGCAGAAATCGTAGGCCCGTGATGCATGATGCCAACATGATTCCGCACTCGCGTCCGCGCGTCGGGGCAGGGTGGCTGGATGGCGTGCGGCGCGTCTTGCGCTCGGGGCAGCTGGCGGCCGGCGATGAATTGCGCAGCCTGGAATCCGAAGTGGCCGCCCGACTGCATCAACCCTGTGCCGCAGCCGTTGACAGCGGCACCAGCGCCTTGATGTTGGCCATTCGTGCGTTGAAAGTGGCTAATGATAAGGGGGATATTGCAAGATTCGTCGTGGGTATTCCCGCCTATACATGCGTTTCGGTGTTGCATGCCGTGCTGGCCGCCGGCGCGACTCCGCTGTGTATGGATTGCGGTGATGATCTGCGTCTGGATCGAGACAAGGCATTGACCATGGCCAGGCAGCTCGACGCCGTGGTACTGGTTCACCCTTTTGGATATGCCGAGCCATGCATCTCGGATGCGTGGCCCTGCCCGGTGATTGAGGATATTTCCCAGTCTGCCGGCGCCTGTTGGCAGGGGCACCCGTTGGGTAGTGCTGGCGATATGAGCATCGTATCATTTTATGCCACCAAGCCGTGGGGCGGTGCGTACGGAGGCATGGTACTCAGTCGCGATGCACAGCTGATTGCGCAGATCAGACGTATGCGTCGATCCGATGATTGCGATACGGGCGTGCACTACGCCGGCAACCATCAGCTCTCGGATATGCACGCGGTGCTGGCGCACATGCGGCTGCAGCAGGCGGATCAGGAACGCGAGCGCAGAAACAGCTGCGCCGCGCTGTTTGATGACTGTTTCGCCGCCGCCAGCCATCAATCGCTCAGTTGCATCAAGAGCAGCAGTTATTACCGCTATATCGTCAGGTGCAGTCTCGGCGCGGACAGTGTGATCCGGCACTTCAGGCAGCAGCGCATCTACGCCTGCCGACCGGTAAAACAACCGATCTCCACACTGCTTGGCGATGATTCCTGCTGTGGTGCTGAATCCGCATGGCATGATTGTGTTTCCATTCCGCTGCTGAACGATTTTTCTGCGGATGAAATGCAGCGGATGTGCGAAGCGATTAAGGCGCTGCCTGCGTTTCTCTCTGTTTATTCTGCTGGTGCTGATGATTGTGGCCTCCGGCGGCATGTATGTGGTGGAACATGATGTCCAGCCCGAGGCCTTCGGTAGTATCCCGCGCGCCATGTGGTGGGCGGCGGTGACGCTGACCACCGTGGGCTATGGCGATGTGTCAACTGCAGCCGCTGCCCGCACTGCGGCGAAAGGCTGGTGTCGGCTGCGGATAAGCCAACATAACGATTATTTGAGCGGATGGAAGCGGATGCGGTTGACTCGGAAGAATTCGAATTGCTGACGTGGCAGTTCAAATGGGGCGGCGGCCTTGATGGCCCGGATCAGGGATGCATCCATCGCCGCATTGCCTGAGCTCTCAAGAATTTTCACCGAGGCGACAGCCCCGCTGGGCAATAGTTGCATTTCTACCAGCGGGTCGGTGAATTTGGCTGCGCTGATCGGTAATTTCCAGTGCTGCTGCACGGCAGCTTGCATCAGGGCGATATAGCGCTCCTTTTCACTGCTGGATAGCTGCTTGCCAACCAGGTTGGCCAGATCGGGATGCGATGAGCTGGCTTTTTTTCTGGATACATGCCTGTCCGAGCTGGATGCAAGTGGTGCAAACGGGTCGAAATTATCCTCCACTTTGGCTGGCGCAGCCTTTTTCACGACAGTCTTGTGGGCCGGTTTCGGTTTGTGGAGAGCCGGTGCAGGTCTGGGCTTTACGATCGCCTTTTTAGGTTTGGGTTTTGGCTTCGGTTTGATTTTAGGCTTTGGCTTCGGCCTGGCTTTCACTTTCACCTGTTTGTGTTTAACCGTTCTGGCCCTGCGGTGCGACGGATGTTCCAGTTTTGCCAGCTGTTTGGCCGAAATCATCATGACTTCGATGCGCTTTAACGGTTCAGGCTGATGTCTGTGCTGCCAGTAGATCAACACGCCAATCACTGTGAACACCAGTATATGGAACAGTAGTGCAAACAGCAGATCCAGCGCTTTCAAGTCAGCGCTGCGATTTCTCCGCTGTTTTTGTCTGTTAACGGCGTGGCTCTGTGACAAGTCCAACCTTCTTGATGCCGGCGCTTTCCAGCCTGCCCATGACTGCCGCGACGCGCCCGTACGGTGTTTTGGCATCGCCGCGAATGAATACAGGAAGATTGTGTTTCTCTTTGCGTATCGCCTTAATTCTTGGCGCTAACTTCTTGATATCAATTTTATGTTTCTGCATATAAATATTTCCGTTGGCGCGAATGGTAACCACCAGCGGCTCCACATTCTGTTGCAGCGACGGGGCATCGGCTTCCGGCAGGTTCACATTGACGCCCTGGGTCAATAGCGGTGCAGTCACCATGAAAATAATCAGCAACACCAGCATCACATCGACCAGCGGTGTCACGTTGATTTCGCCCATCGGCTCCAGATCTTTGTCCCATTTACTTTGTCCTGCCCACATATTGATTACCCCTTCAGGTGGCGCGAGACAATATTGAGAAATTCGGAACCGAACTGCTCCATATTGGCGCCTGTGCGCTTAAGGTCGGCCGAGAATTTATTGTAAGCCACCACGGCCGGAATGGCTGCAATCAGACCGAATGCCGTGGCCACCAGAGCTTCGGCGATACCGGGCGCAACGGCAATCAGCGATGTATTTTTGGACAGCGCGATGCCCTGAAAGGCGTTCACAATCCCCCAGACGGTACCAAACAGGCCGATAAACGGGGCGGTGGAACCAACCGTGGCCAGAAACGGCAGGTGCCGGGAGAGCTTTTCTATCTCTCTGGAAAAGGCTGCATCTAGTGCTCTGCGTACGCCGTCAATACCATTGCCGGCAATAATTTTACCTACAGCACTCTGACCTGCCTCACGTCGGGTGCGCATGAATTCACGATAGCCGGCCTGAAAAATATTGGGTAGTGGTGAATCGGGATACTGTTGTGGAATACCTGCCAGTATCGTATCCATATCCGAACCGCTCCAGAAGGCTTGGGAAAAGGCTTCGGCTTCACGTCGGGTTTTGCGATAAAAGCGCCATTTATTGAAAATAATCGCCCAGCTCATCAGCGATAGCAGGATAAGCAACACCAGCACGCCCTGCACGATCAGACCGGCATGCAGGATGAGGTGAACGATGGATAAATCCTGAGACATGTGAACTCCTAGATATACTTTTTCAGTATAGTTGTAATTTCTGAGGGTATCCTGCTGACCGAGCCGCCCCGTTTGATACAGGCCAGATGAATCTCCGCTTCAGTCAATAGCTTACGGCTTTTTTGTCTGAGAATCCGTTGGCTGAATACGATGCGGGCACCGCGCATCTTAATGATACTGCTTTCGACAATCAGCATATCATTGAACAGGGCAGGGGCAGGGTAGCGAACATGCGCTTCGGTGACGGCGAATAACACGCCGAAATCCCGGTCAATGACATCCAGTTCCATTCCGGCAGCGCGCAGAAACTCGGTGCGGGCGCGCTCCATGAATTTCAGATAATTGGCATAATAGACTACGCCGCCATGATCGGTGTCCTCATAATAGACGCGGATGAGCATAGATTCCGAAAACCTGGTCATTGGGGCCGCCAGTTTGTTTGCAATTCAAAAGCATATTCACCACGAAGAGCACGAAGGACACGAAGGGAGGCAGGAAAAGTAAAGGCGTTCAGCGACAGGTGTTTGTTTTGTGCGAACACCTGACCACAACGATTTTCCTTCGTGCTCTTCGTGTTCTTCGTGGTGCAATCTTGTCTTATCTTCACAGCAGCGACTCCTGGCGTTCGCTGCCGGGCAGGGTGCGTTTCATATGTGCATAGGCCAGCGGCGTAGCAGTGCGACCGCGCGGGGTGCGGGCGATTAAACCTTCCTGCATCAGATAGGGCTCCAGCACATCTTCGATGGTGTCGCGCTCTTCCGAAATCGAAGCGGCCAGCGTATCCAGCCCGACCGGACCGCCGCTGTATTTATCGATAATCACCGATAACAATTTGCGATCCTGATGATCGAGTCCCAGATGATCGACTTCGAGGCGGTGTAGTGATGAATCGGCGACGTTTTGGGTGATAGCGCCGTCATGTTCCACTTCGGCGAAATCGCGTACCCGGCGCAATAAACGATTGGCAATACGCGGCGTGCCGCGTGAGCGGCGGGCGATTTCCATCGCGCCGCTGTTGGCAGTGTCAATATTCAGCAATCGCGCCGAGCGGCTGACAATGGTGGTCAGTTCCGTATGCGAATAAAATTCCAGTCGTTCAATGATGCCAAAACGATCACGCAGCGGATTGGTCAGCAGGCCGGCGCGCGTGGTGGCACCGATCAGGGTGAAACGGGGGATATCCATTTTGATCGAGCGGGCGGCAGGGCCCTGACCAATGACGATATCAAGCTGAAAATCTTCCATAGCCGGATAAAGTATTTCTTCAACCTGCGGACTTAAACGATGGATTTCATCGATAAACAGCACATCGCCTGCTTCAATGTTGGTCAGCATGGCGGCCAGATCGCCGGGGCG
>JALUWF010000073.1 GCA_027019785.1 Mariprofundus sp.
TTTTTATCAGCCGAGTGCTTTCAACGCAGCGCGGAACATGGTTTCAAAATCAGCCGGTTGTACTTTCTTCAGTGCCGCATCGAGCTGCGCCGGTTTATAACCCAGATTGGTCAGGGCGGAACGCACTTCGGTGAGGTGATTCGATTGTAACGGGCTACTGCTGCCGCTTGCAGCCCCGAGCTTGCCCTGTAATTCCAAAATCAAACGCTGGGCCGTTTTCTTGCCGATGCCGGGGGTGCGGGCGATGGCCAGATCATCGGCATTTTCAATCGCGGTAATAAATTCATCAGCCGCCATGCCGCTCATCAGATTCAGTGCCATGCGTGCGCCAATGCCGGACACGGTGGTCAGCTTGCGAAACATACTGCGCTCGGAGGCGTTGCCGAAACCGAACAGGGTGATTTGATCTTCGCGTACATGGGTATGAATGGAGAGCTCGGCACGTTGCCCCTGTTTCAATTTCACCAGCGTTTGCAGGCTCATGGTGATTTCATAACCCACGCCGCCGGTTTCCAGCAGCACTATGCCTGCCGGGTCAATATCTCTGATAGTACCGGATAACCAGCCGATCATATTTTGTTCACCTGGTTTTGACGCGCTAATTTTTGCATCGGTGCATGATGCGCATGACAGATGGCTACGGCAAGCGCGTCGGCAGCATCTTCGGGCAATGGCTCAGGCGGATGCAGCAACATACGCACCATATGACCGACCTGATCCTTCTCAGCACGCCCAAAACCGACCACGGATTGTTTCACTTTGGTAGGGGAGTAGGGCGCAACCCGCAGACCGTGCGCCCCACAAGCTGCAATCAACGCACCGCGCGCCTGCCCGAGCTTTAGCGCTGAACCGGCATTTTTTGAAACGAACACATCTTCAATAGCGGCAGTATCCGGTTTGAAAGCCACAATGATTTCGCACAGGCCAGCAAAGAGAATATGCAACCGCTCATCAAAGTCTCCTTTGCCGGTGCGAATCATGGCATGGTGAACGTGCGTAATATGATTACCCCGCACATCAATAATGCCTACGCCCGTTTTTTGTGAACCGGGATCAACCCCAAGTATTCGCATGTGATTTCCTTATCAATTTGATTCGAGAACGTTTTTTTGATCTGAGTTTCGCACGGTGATTGCCCTTCAAAGGCACCGATCTCATTTGAGTCTGAAGTAGGTATCCGAAGGGATATGCCGGAGTCATCTAAATCAAAATTTTTGTTACGACTTCATTCTTTTGCGGGAAGTCATAACAGCTTCTTCACTAAATAACTCTGGATGCCGTAGAATTACAGCTTCAAAAGCAAATTCCTCAAGTCCGATTTCTTCAAGGGCTTTATAACCGACAGTTACATCGGGTCTGTTTACTGCTCTTTCTACAGCGGTGATGATTCCATGCTTCTCAATCATCGGCCATGTTCTACTGGCTCGTGTTGGTTTTCCGTTTTTTCTGGATAGCACTTCTTCATATGCATAGACAGCAGCTATCGCTTCAATTTCAGCATCTGTTTTTGCACCGTATATCGCGGCCTTTAATTGCAGTTCCTTCTTTTTAGCTGCCTTTTCCAGATCATGATGACCAAGCCTGGATGCATTTTTTGCAAATATTATGCAATCATCCGGAGTTTTTAATTTTGCAATGAGATCAGTCATAGATTTCCTTCCTTCGAATAAATGTGTGTTGGCTTAAAATATATCCATTCCATCTCCGCCGTGAATGATTGAAGTAGATGCTACCACCTGTTTTTTTGATGGCTCTCCTGCTGCTCACGTCTTTTCATTTCTTCATAGCGGTTATCCGGCAGGAAAATGTATTCTGGTTCCTTTCCACCTTTTTCAAGAAATTCAATAACTTTAGCTTGAGCATCTCTGTGAATTCTACGCTGGGTAAATACTTCTGGAAGTGCTCCAGCGAATATGATCAGTGAACCTATAAATAACCATAGAACAGACCATTCCGAGGAATATCCAGCATACATGATGAACAGCCCTATAAACATTGGAATTAATCCCAACAAATGAAATGGTTTTGAGAATGTTTCATGTCTTTTTATTCCATTATTATCCAACCAGTCGAACAACGCTTGTTTGTTGTTTTTGCCCATCATGCCTCGATTCATATATGCCAACACCATAGCAGGGTCGATTGCCAGATTGTCCTTTAGCAGCTCAAACGCTTCATCATCGGACAGAGTCTTGGCCCAGCCTTCTATCAGCCCTTTTTGTGTTTTATTGTTGTTGAATATTTCTTCGGCAAACGCACCATTATAGCTGGCATGTTTGTCGATAAACTTGTACAGAATCGTTTTTGACCATGCAATACGAGCCAAAACAATATGATAAAAATTCTGGCGGAGATCACTATAATCCAGTTTGTCTTTAATGTCCTCTATCGGCACTTTATATGAATGACCAATACCTTCAGTGGCCAACTGCTTAACAAAATTCTGCGCAGCATTATCTTCAGAAAAAACTTCAGAAGGCTCAGTCTTGTTAACTGAAGAAGTGATTATTTCCTCAACTGTGCAAGATTCGATTTCTTCAGCTTCTTCTTTCTGGACTCCAGGCGAAAAATTATAGATTGCTCCATATTTATGAGCGATTTTCTCATGGTATTGGGTTAATTCGCTATATATGGCATTGAAAACCGTGGCATTTTTTGTGATGCAGATGAAAACCAAATCATCTTCCCTGTATGCACCAGCATATACAGATGACTCAACATTGCGAACCTGATTCAGTTTTTTCTCTACGTCCAAATCGTGCTTTTTTTTATTACGCTGAAGGTGTTGGTAAATCATCAGGAAGGAAGAATCTGCAAGGGCACCAATAAGATGTTTCAGTTCTTTATTGAGCAGGTATTTGTCCCGACCAGCTTTTCGTAAATATGAGTCTCTGCCAGTCTCCATGCCAGTATCCGGGTCAACAAAAACAAGTGCTTGTTCAATCGACGCGACCGGAAGAAATTTCTCCCAGTATTTTTCCCTGTTCTCGTCGGAAAAGAATATTTCATCGACAGGTTCTATTGTTTTATACGATTCGACATAATCACCCAACCAAGCCTCCCAGTGTTTCAGGCTTTTGTTTGGACAAAGATCAATAAATCGAAACAGTTCTTCCGAACGGGCAGAGTGGTGAATAGGCACTTTGTTTCCTTCATTGCTTTGCCTGTGATGGGTAAGCATCGGAATAAACGCATAGTTGATGATATCAGTAGTTCTCAAAATATGAGTAATCAAATCATATTTGAAGAAATCCCTGTCATCACCGAAATATTTGAGCTGAACCATTAATAGTAGACCTCCAGACAGGGGACGTTACGTTTTTTGCAAAGTTAGGGGCAACGCTTTACCTGTAGTCTAGTTTATACAATCGTAACCTCAACTTTTCGCCCAAGAACTGCGGGACATGAGGGAGCCAGTCCTTGTTTTACGCATTTCACCAGAGGGCATGAGAAAATGAGTTTTGTGGGATGCCTGACGCTGCCATCATGAACTGGATTCAGGATTAGGTGTCAGGTCTTGAATGTTGAATTCACTTGAGCAATTCACAATCTGTAGCCTAACTTTCTAAGTCCAACATCATCATTGGTGTTATGTTCGAGAAACATCTAATAGCGGCTAATATGATGAGTGCCAGATAATAAATCGGCAACAATTAAATCTGCATCAGTATACTTAATAGCGTGAGCTTGAGGGTGCATTTCAATTGCTAAAGTATTCATTCCAAGCCTCCAAAAGTGTTTCTTTATTTTCAATGGCGGTAAAATATCAGGTGTGCTTATTTCTGCGGTAAACGCGGCAAACGGTTCACCCGGCTACCCGATTAACTGTATGTTCGCTCACGACACTCTCGGATAGAAGATACTATATCTTCCGACGATATTCCAAGATCAACACCGATGACATCAAGGGGGGATTTTTTAATATTTGCAGGCTTGATATAAAATGCCTCTCCATCTCTCTTTTTGATACAAACAACCCCCTCAGTTTTTGCTTCATCTAAAATGGCTGCAAAATTCTGCCGTGCTTCTGTAAAGCTATATTCTCTCATTGGTTAACCTCCAAAACATGAATGCCCATTTCTTTTGCGGCAACTTCCAACCCTCTATCCAGTGTAAGCAGAGGCGTGCTTGTTTGCTGTGCGCACTGGATGAGATATGCATCATAAGCATAGATATTAAGAGCTTTAGATATTTCTACTGTATGCTCAAGCGACACATCAATAAATTTTATCGGAATTTCACGATAAACAGCAAGAGCCAGCCTCGCTAATTCAATGGTTGAACGCTTTCTTTTGAACATGGCTGAAAAAGCATTTCCAATTTCCCAGTGAACCGAAGAAGGAGCATAAAGCGAGCAATCCGATGTTGTTTCAATAATTTTTTGTTTTGACGCTTCATTTCCGATGACGGCAATCAATGCAGAAGTATCTATTGTCACATACATATCAAACCTCTGTTAAGTACATATGTACACATGGTAGCGAGTAGCTCATGGTTTGTACAGCTAACAAATAAGGTTAGTTCGTGAGAGCGAAGCGAACCACGATCTGAACCGTTTGTTGGACAAGCCCGGAGTAGAGTCTGACACAGCCCATGAAAATGTCTTTGGTTCAGGATTTTGATTTAATTCGCGTCAATTCGTGTCCATTCGCGGTTCGCTTAAAGGTTTTGATTGTATGAGAAAGAACAAAGCAAGGTCAAGGGCGAACCGCGAATGGACGCGAATACACGCGAATAAAGGCGGGGAATTTACTTCTTCTACCCACCGGAAAATGTAGAGTAACGTACAAGGATATACTTTCGGTCTACGCTACATTGTTCAAATTAAAACGTATCCATTCCCCGCGATAGCGGCTTCGTCCAACACCTGCCATCAGCCGACCTCCGCAGAGGCGGGGCAGCTGAATGCAACTGTGTCCGGCCACCTTGAACCGGATTCATCGTGTAAAAGCAAACTGTCATCCTGGATGGCAATATTTTATTTCCTCCTCGGAACCTGTTGCAAACAAATGTCCGGTGCGATCATCCCGACGATTCACGAATAGTCCGGCATAATTCTACGCATAAACTGATCGAAAAGAGGGACTGTAAACGCAGTGTCTCCGTGGCTGGGGCTCCAAATCATACCTTTGTTGATCAGATTGTTTCGGGTAGGTGCCAGAGCCTGAACTGGCCTGTCGAGAATATCTGCAATGTCGCCTGATCTGTGGGGACCCGCCCCCAATTCTGACATTGCTCGAAGGTACTTTTTTTCTGAGGGTGTTAATCGATCAAATCGAACCCGAAAAAAGCTTTCGTCCAGTGCAGCGACTGCAAGGCGAGATGCGTCTTTGACATCCTGCGCATTGATGGGTGATTTTTGTGCCACATCCCAGGTGTGCTTTCCCCACTCCTGGAGAAAATAAGGGTAACCTTGCGTGACAGCTATGACTTCATCCATCGCATTTCCCGATATTTCTATACCCTCGGCATTGGCCGGATTCAATATCGCGGCTTTTGCATCCAGATCGGACAAAGCTCCAATAGAAGGAAAGTCGAACAGCCGTTCTGCGTATGATTTGGCATTGCCCATCTTTCCGCGCAGCTGAGGTAAACCGGCTCCCACCAATGTGATCGGGAGCTTGCGCTGAGCCGCCCGGTGCAGTGCTGTTATTAACGCAGCAAGCTCTTTTTCCTTCACATATTGTAGTTCGTCAATAAACAGGACAAGTGCTGTATCTGCCTTAGCGGCGGCATTGCCAACTGCTTCAATGAGATCTTGAAGGTCCAGCTCCAAATCACCATTATCCGCCAAACCAGGCTCCGGCTCAAAGTCGAGCCCCACTTCAATATCGGAGTATTTAACTTTCAACGCTGTTGCGAACCCCGCCAAGCCTCGCAATGCTTTATTGGCAAGCTCTTTTGCCTGTTCGTTTCTGGAAAGCCTTATCAGTGCCAGTCGCAATTGGGGTGCTATCAAGGCCGGCAGTGAACGCCTTTCAGGTGCTTCAATCCGAACCGTTTGAATGCCGCTGGCTTCGGCATCATCTCGAATCCGATCCAAAAGAACGGTCTTACCAACCCCTCGTAAGCCGACCAAAATGATGCTTTTGGCTGGCCTTCGCAAGCGAATCCTTTCAATCGAAATTCTGATGTTTTCGCGCAACTCATCGCGACCTGCCAATTCAGCAGGAGGGGTGCCTGCGCCGGGTGCATAGGGGTTAGAGATAGGGTTCATGAAAGGGAATGTATATCAAAGTTAGGGATATTACAAATTTTAGATAAACTAGAAAACTTTGATATATATAACCTGATGGAAGGCCTGGCCCAGACTATTCATAAATACCGGCGCGATCATCACAGCGATTCATGAATAGTCCGGGCTAGAGGACGGGACAGCTTCGCGCGTTTCCATCAACTATCATCTGTGGTTCCAGATTTGTTTGTTTTTTGGTCTAGCCGTTGATGCGTTCCATTTCGGCATCGGAAATATCGTAGTTGGCATAGACATTCTGCACATCATCCAACTCTTCCAGTCGTTCAATCAGTGCCAGTAGCTTTTCTGCGGCTTCGCCTGCAACTTCGACAGTGTTTTCCGGAATCCAGGTGATTTCGCCGATCTGAGGTTCCAGTCCTGCTGCATCAATGGCTTTTTGCACATCGCCGAATTCAGCGATGTCGCAGGTCACTTCAATACATCCGTCTTCAGCATTATCGACAACATCTTCAGCACCGGCTTCCAGTGCAATATCCATGAGTTGATCTTCATCGACCTTTTCGCGATCAAAAATGAACTGACCTTTGTGCAGGAACATCCAGCTAACACAGCCCGATTCGCCCATATTACCGCCGCCCTTGTTAAAAGCGGAACGCACATCGGATACCGTTCTGTTGCGATTATCGCTCATGCAATCGACCAGAATGGCGACGCCGCCCTGGCCGTATCCTTCATAACGGATTTCTTCTATATTTACACCGTCATCGCCGCCGGCACCGCGAGCGATAGCGCGTTCAATATTGTCTTTGGGCATGTTGACGCCCTTGGCTGCCGTAATAGCGGCGCGCAGGCGCGGATTGGCATCAGGATCATCACAGCCACGAGCGGCAATGGTTATTTCACGGATATAACGGGTGAAAATTTTACCGCGTTTGGCATCGGTGGCCGCTTTTTTGTGTTTGATACTGGACCATTTATTATGTCCTGACATGGATAATTACCTCAGTTTTGAATTGATCACGAAGCATAGCATCGCATGGCGTCAATTGGGAGGCTGCCGTATGCTGCACAGAACCACGCCGGCCCCTGTCAGATTGCGCTTTGATTCGACGTGGTTAGTCTAAAGCCAATGAGCAGATATCCGGATAATATACTGATTCTCGGTTGCGGTTATGTCGGCACCAAGCTGGCGCAGCGCTGTCTGGCGCATGGTATGCGGGTGATCGCTACGACGCGCAGCAAGGATCGACAGGTAGAGCTTGATGGTTTGGGCATCGAAGCCGTCGTTGCAAATTCGCCGGCTGATTTGCCACGCGATCTGCTGATCGCTGTTGAGTCTGTGGTGGATTCGATTCCGCTTGGCCGTGATGAACAGGGCATGCATGCCCCGCAGACTGACTGGCTGCCCGAACTGACTCCGAAATTATCATCTGTCGGCTGGGTCGCTTACCTCTCGACAACAGGGGTGTATGGTGATGCGGGCGGAGCCTGGGTAGATGAGTCATGGCCTTGCCATCCGGCCAGTGCGCGCGGCATCGAGCGACTCAAGGCAGAGCAGGCCTGGTTGCAATCAGGATTGCCGGCGGAGGTGTTCCGGCTGGCGGGCATCTACGGGCCGGAGCGCAATATTATAGGGCGTTTGCAGGCGGGCGGTTACCAGACTGTTGCCTGGCAGCCGCCACACTACTCCAGCCGTATTCATGTGGATGATATCGTGGCATCGCTGCTGGCTGGCATGCGTATGCCGAAACCGGGCCGAATTGTAAATCTGGCTGATGATCTGCCCATGCCGCATGCCGAATATGTAACGGAACTGGCACGTATGATTGGCGCTCCCGCGCCGGAAATCCTCTCTGTGCAAGAGGGTGAGGCACGCCTTGCGCCAGCCGCGCTGAGCTTTTTCCGGGATAATAAACGAGTCTCCAACCTACTGCTGCATCGTGAACTGTTGCCAGAGTTGAAATATCCTGATTTTAGAGCGTGGCTGGGGGAGTGAGTCAAAAGCATTTACCGCAAAGGACGCAGAGGAAAAAATAAGGTCAAAAGCCTTATCCACGAATGACACGAATGAACAGAAGGTGAATGGCGGAGCCAGAGAGGCTCCCCTGGGGGACGAATTAAAAGGCAAGATGCAGAAGGTTTTAATCCGTGTTCATTCGAGGAATCAGTGGCTAGTTTTTTTTTAGATTTTTCTCGTTGGTAGCAGTTATGCCGAGTTAGGCTTGTTTGCCGGGTGAGGGGTGAAGGGTAAAGAGTCGGTCTGTTGTTTTATATGCGTGAGTGGAGGTGATTTAAGCGGGCGGCGCGCATCCAGCAATCGGCGTTCTGATCCGGCAGGGAGGTCATGCGCCAGCACCAGTTGTTATCCAGTGTGCCGGGGGTGTTGAATTTGGCCTCTGTTCCCAGTTCGAGCAGATCCTGCATCGGAATCACGGCCAGCCGGGCAGGCGACGCCAAGGCACATTCGATCAGCGCCCAGGGCATCTCATCCGCCGTGGCATCCAGAATGCGCAAGGCGTGCTGTTGCACATGTGCATCGCTTGCCTCAAACCATCCCATGCTGGTGTCGTTGTCATGCGTGCCGGTATATACCACTGCATCTTCGCCAAAATTGCCGGGCAGGTATGGATTTTTATCATCGCCACCGAAGGCGAACTGCAGAATTTTCATGCCGGGCAGACCGAACTGTTCTCTTAGTGCGGTGACTTCATCGGTGATGATGCCGAGATCCTCTGCAATCAGTGGCAGTTTGCCGAGTTGCTGTTGCAGGGTGCCCAGCAGCGCTTCGCCGGGCGCTGAGCGCCATTCGCCGATGATGCCGTCTTCGCTTTCAGCGGGAATGACCCAGAATGCTTCCAGAGCACGGAAATGATCGATGCGCAGCATATGCATCAGCTCCATCTGACGCCGGATGCGGCGCACCCACCAGGCGAAATCATCTGCCTGCATGACTTCCCAGCGGTATAACGGATTGCCCCAACGCTGGCCGGTTTCGGAAAAATAATCCGGCGGTACGCCGGCCACTTCTTCGCACAGTCCTTTTTCATTGACTGTGAATGAGGCGCGATTGGCCCACACGTCGGCGGAATCGTGCGCCACGTAAATCGGCAAATCGCCGAACAGTTGAACGCCTTTTCCTTCGGCATATTTTTTTAGACGATGCCATTGGCAATCAAAGATAAATTGCTCGAAGATAGCCTGCTTAATTATTTGATTATAATCTTCTTTTGCTTTTTCAACTGCTTCAATGTCATGGTCGCGCAGGGCGACTGGCCATTGCCACCATGCGGCATCGTGGAAGACTGTTTTCAGGGTGG
Organism: Mariprofundus sp.; assembly: GCA_027019785.1. Classification (GTDB taxonomy): domain Bacteria; phylum Pseudomonadota; class Zetaproteobacteria; order Mariprofundales; family Mariprofundaceae; genus Mariprofundus. The sequence continues at coordinate 9,514 of JALUWF010000073.1, forward strand.
CAAACAGGGCATAATCATCCAGCCAGTCGTGGCTGGCTTGTTGAAATGCATCAACCGATTGTTGCAGCTCGGGGTCGTTTTCCGCATCACGCCAGAATGCCTGACTGGCAACATTTCGCAGCCGGGCATGCTCGGGAGCAGACTTGCAATCATTCAGACAATCCGCATTCAGCCAACCCGCCTGGATGCAATCGCGCAGATCAATCAGTTCCGGATTGCCGGCAAAAGTGGATAACGACTCATATGGTGAACCATGACCATGGGTCGGCCCCAGCGGCAGGAACTGCCAGACGCTAAAACCGCCGCCAGCAAGCCCATCAATAAAATGACGTGCTTCTTCACCCAGTACGCCTTTATGAAACGGGCCGGGCAGGGAGGTGATATGCAACAATACCGCCGACCTGCGTTGATCAATCCAGTTTTTCATGTCTAAATCCTTTTATTACTAAAGCGTTGGATCAGGTAAGTTAAAATAGAAATCGACTCTCGCAAAGACGCAAAGCACGCAAAGAAATAAAAATCGTATGGCTTTAGTCTTTCATCTGCGTTTATCCGCGTTCATCTGTGGTTTCTGCTTGTTTTTTTACCCGTCAGCACCACCTCGGCGCATGGTGCCGCCGCCTTCGGCATCGCCGCCGCCCTGCGAAATTTTATCATCAAGCGAGTCGGGAGTGGGGCAGCCCAGCAGTTGATAGAGTCTCTTCAGATGGCGTCGATATAAGCGGTCAAAATCGCGCACGACTTCGCCCGGATTATAATCACCAAACCACCAGCACCAGTCCGAACCTTCACAAATCCGTAACTGTTCGGCGGCATCCCGCTGCTGTTCGGGGCTGATATGTTCGATATTGGCGTCATAGGCTTTTTTGGCTTCGATCAACAGTTCCCAGGCGCGTGTTTTGGCTCTGTCGCCAATCCATGTTGACAGATTGCCATACACCCATGAGCCGGACGTGAGTTTGGTCAGTTGTTCACTGGCCGGATGATCTCGGAGATAATCGCTGAAGGTGGTGAGTTCATAATCTTCGTGTTCGGCAATGGATTGATATAAGCGGGTTAAAAATGGCAGGGCATTTTCATGGTAATGTTCCCATGCATTTTCGCCATCCATAATGATGGCGACCACCGGCGCATCCATGCCGTGGGTGCGATGGTGAATGCCGGCCAGCTCATGCATGAAATTATTGATGGCGTCATTCGTATCCCAGCGGCTATATTCAAAACCGAGCAGGTCGGAGAGGCGGTCATCACGGAAGAAGCAGGTAATCTGCTCGTCATCTTTACCAACCAGCCAGGGATGATAGAGATCACGATTGCCCTGCTGCTCACGCAGGTTGAATTTGAGCGAATGGTGCAGCACAGCTTCACCGGTGGCACACCATTTGAAGCCCGACTGGCCCAGTAGTGCCAGCGTAGCTTCCGACACCGCGCCTTCAGCTGGCCAGCAGCCGCGGGCAGCGTGTCCGAACAGCTTCTCATGACTGCGCTGGGCCATCTGAATATGATCAAGCGCGCGTTCGCGGCCGCCAGGATATGCTTCATCGGGAATCAGGGCATCGGGAACAGTTTCCAGCGCCGTATTGAAATCCAGCATGAGCGGAATAATCGGGTGAGCATAGGGGGTGGTGGTCAGCTCAATTTTGCCGAATTCGACCAGGCGGCGATGTTTGGCAGGAATGTCAGACAGCAGCGATGCAATCAGAGTCAACAGATCGCGGCGATCCTGATAGGTAAATCCGGTCGCTTTTTCAATCAGACGACGCGCTACGAAATTGCGTTGTCGTACGGTTTCACCCAACCAGGCCAAGTGATACCAGGTGACCAGATCACTATAAAAGCTTTCGCCCAGGTAGCGGGTTGCCTTGTTGGTTTTGGCATGCTCGGCCATATTCCACAGGCGCGAATAGGCCGGGTAACGATGCATATTGCGTTCATGATTGAGGCGAAAGCAGGTTTTCAAAATGAAATTTCGATCCTTCTTTTTCATCTTGCCAGGTTTGTGCGCCAGCGCCGATAGCAGTGGGTCGTTCAGCTCATTTCTTGTGCCGTCCAAAAACGCTTTCAGTTGCGCCGCATAATCATTGATCTGAACCGTCAACGACGGTACATAGTTCATCACCGCTTTGGCGCCGGGCAGTTGCGCGACGATTTCAGCCATATCGGTGTAATCTTTCATGGCATGCAGATAGACCCAGGGCAGGTGGTAACGCCCGGTATCGGCCTCACGGTAAAATGGCTGGTGCATATGCCAGTAAAAGATCACAGATAATGGTTGGCTCATGAATATTCTCCAGGGGATATTTAATTATTCTAGAACCTATTCTACCGCAAAGAGCGCAAGGGTACGCAAAGTAAACAATGAGCAGATAAGTACGAGTGATTCATCTTGCTGCATCGGGCTATTGCTTTCCTTGCGCGCTCGGTGGTGAAAGGGCTTAGACTGAGTGCAGATCCTGTCCCAGCATTTCAGGCGTCACCAGCACAATGCCGCCTTCAGAAACATAGAAGCGCCGGGCATCCTCTACCGGGTCTTCACCGATAACTGTTCCGTCAGGAATAATCGCGCCCTTGTCAATGACGCAGCGCTTGATGCGGCAGTTATGCCTGATTTCAGCTTCCGGCAGGATGACTGAATCTTCCACCTGCGAGCCGGAATGAATACGTACGCTGGAGAATAGCACGGAATGGCGGATCTCGGCACCGGTAATCAGACAGCCGCCGGAAACCAGTGAATCAATGGCATGACCGCGCCTGTCGTCATCATTAAAGGCGAACTTGGCGGGCGGCAGTTGTTCCTGATGTGTCCAGATCGGCCAATTATTGTCATACAGATTCAGTGACGGTGAAATCTGAGCCAGATCAATATTGGCATCCCAATAGGCGTCAATGGTTCCGACATCGCGCCAATAGCCGGATGCGCTGGTATTGCCTGCCAAGAAAGGGAAGGCAAAGGCGTTGGCGTGCTCAATGGCATGGGGAATCAGATCGCGACCGAAATCATGCGTAGAAGATGTATCTGCGGCATCCGCGACCAGACGATCGCGCAGGTATTTACAGGAAAAGACATAGATGCCCATGGAAGCCAGTGACTGTGCCGGATTATCCGGCATGGCTTTGGGGTTGGCCGGTTTTTCTGCAAATTCAGTGATGCGGAATTCATCATCAATAGACATCACACCGAAGGCCTTGGCCTCTGCCAGCGATACCGGAATGCAGCCGACCGTAATATCGGCACCGTTGGCGACATGGGCGGCGATCATTTTACCATAGTCCATCTTGTAGATATGATCGCCAGCCAGGATGACCACATACTCCGGATTATAATGGCGAATAATATCGAGATTCTGATAGACGGCGTCAGCAGTGCCGACGTACCAGCCTTCGCCCTTGCGCTGTTGCGCCGGCAGCACCTCGACAAACTCTCCGAACTGACCGGACATGAAGCTCCAGCCGCGTTGTAGGTGACGTTGCAGCGAGTGCGATTTATATTGTGTGATCACAGAGATTCGCCGGATGCCTGAATTGATGCAGTTTGACATGGGGAAATCAATAATGCGGAATTTGCCGGCGAATGGCACCGCTGGCTTGGCGCGCCATGCAGTCAAATCCTTGAGCCTTGAACCTCGACCGCCGGCCAGCACCAGCGCCATGCTGTTGGCGGTTAGCGTACTAATATTACGCTCCATTTGCGGACCCATTTGGTCTACATTACGATCTTCACTCATCGGAACCATATTGGCCTCTCCCTGCTTGTGTCAGAATTGTGAAACGCATACTAGCAGTAAGTAGCAAGGTTTGCCATGTGGTTTTAAGATGGTTGTTCGGTTAGTATGCCGCTAAAGAGAGAAATAACGCGCCTGCATGGATTTTTTTCACACCGTGGAAATGTTCATATCACAGGGTGAATAATTCATGCGCGTTAAGGGGGAGGGTTTTCATGCAGATTGAAGCTGTTTCAACTCAGCCATTTGAAGGTCAACGTCCGGGTACATCGGGCTTGCGTAAAAAAGTAACAGTATTTCAGCAGCCACATTATCTGGAAAATTTTGTGCAGTCGGTGTTTGATTCTATCGGCGATTTTGCCGGCCATGCATTAGTCGTCGGCGGTGATGGCCGCTATTTTAATCGTGAAGCGATTCAGACAATTCTGAAAATGGCTGCAGCCAATGGTTTTAGTAAAGTGTTGGTCGGGCAGGGCGGTATTCTTTCTACGCCGGCGGCATCTTGTGTGATTCGAAAATACGGCGCTTACGGTGGCCTTATTCTCTCTGCCAGCCATAATCCGGCCGGCCCCGATGATGATTTTGGTATCAAATACAATATTGGCAATGGCGGCCCGGCGCCTGAGGGCGTCACCGAGGCTATCTTTACACGTACGCAGAAAATAGAATTTTATAATATCATTGAATGCGATGATGTGGATGTGGATCAGATCGGTAATTTTGAACTGGCCGGCATGCAGGTAGCAGTGATTGATCCGGTATCCGACTACGCTGAACTGATGCAGTCGCTGTTCGATTTCGACGCGATTCGCGCTCTGTTATCCGGAAACTCGCTTTCTGACGATTTCTCCATGGCATTCGATGCCATGCATGCGGTGACTGGCCCTTATGCCAAAGCAATTATCGAGGGCTTGTTGGGTGCGCCTGATGGTACAGTCATGAACGGCGAGCCGAAAGAGGATTTCGGCGGCGGTCATCCCGATCCGAACCTGACCTATGCGCATGAGCTGGTGGATCTGTTGTACGGCGATAATGCGCCGGACTTTGGCGCGGCATCCGATGGCGATGGCGACCGTAATATGATTCTCGGCAACCATTTCTTTGTTACCCCGAGTGATTCACTGGCGGTGCTGGCGGCGAACGCTACGCTGGTGCCGGGTTATTCAGCTGGTATTGCCGGGGTGGCGCGTTCTATGCCGACTTCGGCGGCAGTCGATCGTGTGGCGACATCGATGGGCCTGGATTGCTATGAAACGCCGACCGGCTGGAAATTCTTCGGCAACCTGATGGATGCGGATCGTGTCACCCTGTGCGGTGAGGAATCGTTCGGCACAGGCTCCAATCATGTGCGTGAAAAAGACGGGTTGTGGGCGGTATTATTCTGGCTCAATATCCTGGCTGTACGCAAGGAGTCGGTAGAAGCGATTCTGCTGGATCACTGGCAGAAATTCGGACGCAACTATTATTCCCGCCATGATTATGAAGGCGTGGATTCGGCTGCGGCGGCTAATGTGTTGCAGAACGTGCGCGATCAGTTTGGCACCTTGCCGGGTACGGAACTGGCCGGGCGCACTGTGGCAAGCTGTGACGACTTTGCCTACACCGACCCGGTGGATGGCAGCGTCAGCGAGAATCAGGGTGTGCGGATTCTGTTTGAAGATGGCTCACGTATTATTTTCCGTCTGTCCGGCACCGGTACCAGCGGCGCAACGATTCGTCTCTATCTGGAATCGTATGAGGCGGACAGCAGACAGCACGGCATGGATGCGCAGGATGCGCTGGCTGATATGATTGCATCTGCAAACGATGTATCGCAACTGCAAGCGTTGACCGGACGCGATAAACCGACAGTTATCACCTGAAAAGCGTGAACCGCAAAGGGCGCAAAGGTACGCAAAGTAAAAAACGCAACAGAGCAGCTTTTCTTAAGGTGAACGAGACGATGTTCTCAAGCATACGATAGAAGTTGGATGTTGATTTAGATTTCCTTTGCGTACCTTTGCGTTCTTTGCGGTGATTGCTTTTGACTTATTTTTATTTATTGAACCACAGAGGAAAAAAGAAGAAGTATAGTTTGTCTTAGTATCAATTGAAGAAGTGAGGCTTTACATGAGTAAACTAATTTTATCTCCTGAAGCGTGGGCTGTTGTTGAAGCGCGTTCGCATGATCCGTTTGGCTGGCTGGGTATGCATGAGCATCCGGATGGCGGCGTTATGGTTCGCGCCTTAAGTGCGCAGGCGGAAAAAATGTGGCTGTTGCCCGAGGGCGGCAGAGCTCAGGTGATGAAACGTATTGAAGGCACGGATGTGTTTGAGAAGCACTGGAAGGGCGGTGACTTCGATAAGGCGTATCGCTTTCGCATTGAAAACGGCGTTGGGCATCGTTGGGAAATCGATGACGCCTATTGTTTCTCACCGATTCTTGGCGAGATGGATCTGCATCTGATTGGCGAAGGTAACCATTTCGAGAAATATCGTATCATGGGCGCGCATGTGCGTGAACATGATGGGGTGAACGGCGTTGGTTTCGCAGTCTGGGCACCAGCGGCTTCGCGGGTTTCCGTGGTGGGTAATTTCAATCACTGGAATGGATGTGAACATCAGATGCGCGTGCGCGGCTCTTCCGGCGTGTGGGAGCTTTTTATTCCGGGGCTGTGCGAAGGCGAAACCTACAAATTTGAAATTCGCGCCCAAAATGGCGATGTGTTTGAAAAAGCCGATCCTTATGCCCAGCAGATGGAGCTCAGGCCTGCGACAGCCAGCGTGGTGCATAATTGCAAAGTCTATTCATGGGAGGATGCCGACTGGATTGAACAGCGCCCGGCAACACAGGCCGCTGATAAACCGATGAGTATTTATGAGGTACACCTGGGGTCTTGGCGGCGCGGTGGTGATGGCTCGGAATATCTGAGTTACCGTGACCTGGCATATCAACTGGTCGAGTATTGTCAGTGGATGGGTTATACGCATATCGAGCTGATGCCGGTCACCGAACACCCGTTCGATGGTTCATGGGGCTACCAGACCGTTGGTTATTTCGCCCCGACCAGTCGATTTGGCACGCCGGACGATTTCCGTTATTTTGTCGATTACTGCCATCATCATGGTATCGGCGTATTTCTTGATTGGGTGCCGGCCCATTTTCCCAAGGATGCACACGGTCTGGCGCGTTTTGATGGCACACCGCTATATGAACACGAAGATCCGAGGCTTGGCGAACACAAGGACTGGGGCACCTATATTTTTAATTTCGGTCGCAATGAGGTGCGCAATTTTCTGATTGCCTCGGCACTGTTCTGGCTCGATGAATTCCATATCGACGGATTAAGGGTCGATGCGGTGGCTTCGATGCTGTATCTGGATTATTCCCGCGAAGAGGGAGAATGGCTGCCGAATAAATTTGGTGGTCGCGAAAATCTGGAGGCGGTCGAGTTTATCAAACAGTTTAACTGTCTGGTGCATGAACGCTTTCCCGGCGCGGTAACCATGGCTGAGGAATCCACCTCGTGGCCGATGGTATCGCGCCCGACTTACCTGGGAGGGCTGGGCTTCACCATGAAATGGAATATGGGCTGGATGAACGATACCCTGTCCTATTTTGAAGAGGATCCGATTCACCGATCTTACCACCATCATACGCTGACCTTTTCGATGGTCTATGCCTTTACCGAGAATTTCATTCTGCCGTTTTCACATGATGAAGTCGTGCATGGCAAGGGCTCCATGCCGCAGAAAATGCCGGGTGACGATTGGCAGAAATTCGCTAACCTGCGCCTGCTCTATGCCTATATGTATGCGCATCCGGGCAAGAAATTGCAGTTTAATGGGCTGGAATTCGGTCAGTGGCCGGAATGGAACTTCGATGCATCCCTATCATGGGATCAGGCTCAGTTTATGCCGCATCGCGGGTTGCAGTTGATGATGCGCGAGATGAACCGTGTCTATAAAGATGTGCCGGCGCTGCATGAGGTTGATTTCGATCCGGCCGGTTTCCAGTGGATTGATTGCAATGATGCCAGCCAGTCTGTACTCAGTTTTATTCGGCGCGATAAAAACGGCGGCGCAGTGGTGGTCGTACTGAATCTGACGCCGGTGCCACGCCATGATTACCGGCTCGGCGTGCCTGTGTCCGGTTATTACCGGGAGATCATCAATACCGATGCTGAGATTTATGGCGGTGCTGATCTCGGCAATGCCGATGGTGTGAGCGCGGATGATAAGGCATGGATGGATCAGCCCTGTTCGATCAGCATCACATTGCCACCACTGTCCTGCCTTATGCTTCGGCCTGATAGCGTGTGATGTTGGCAGAATGTAGTCAGCAGCCTGTCTCTGCAAGCTGTAGTGCATTGAGGTGTCGTCCGGGTTCATCTGTCCAGCCATCGCTTTTGCACAGCTGCGTTGCTGCCGCCCTGGCAATCGTTGGATCGAACTGTTTCCCTGCATTACTTTGTAACTCTTGCAGACAATAAGAGATGGGTCGTGCACGCCGATAGGCGCGATCATGGGTCATGGCATCAATAGCCTGGGCGATGGAAATAAATCGTGAGCCAACCGGTATTGCTTTTCCCTTTAATTTATCCGGATAGCCGCTGCCGTCCCAACATTCGTTTTGATGCAGAATCATGTCACGCTCCATCGACAGTGATGGCACCAGAGACAGAATATTTGCCGCTGTTCTTGGCGCATGTTCAATCATGACTCTCTCCTCAGCCGTTAAGCGGCCAGGCTTGAGTAAAATATCATCAGATATACCAATCATTCCGATATCGTGAATCAGGACAGCGTTGCGGATGTGTTGTTTTAACGTCGGTTCAATCTTAAAACAGTTGAGCAATCTGTTGATGAATGTCACCTGATTATAGCGGGAGGTATGATCCCTTCGGTAGGCGTCTCTTGCATCAAGTGCTCCGATGAGCGCCAGTAGAGCCTCATTTGCATCTGGTTCGGCAAACCGCTTCATTTTATCCCTCCTGGATGAGTGTTATGACGAATAACAAACTTCCTCATTCCATATCATCATACACGAGATGCTTTAAACCGTGATGGGGATCACAAAAAATGGCACAGAACATATTGCACCCTGAGCATGGGTTAGCCGACAGACGGAATTGACTTTTCATGTATGTTCATGTGAGATGTCTACATGGCGCTAGCCACCAGGAGCATAAGGTGAGTACAGAACATGATTGTCGTGAATTTTCCAGAGTAGATGTACAGGTCAGGGTTGAAATTGAAAGGCCCGGCCAGCCCGTATTCAAGGCAGTTGCCCGTGATGTCAGCCTGAATGGTGTGCGGGTCAATTCACCCGAACGGTTCAATAGCGATGTTCGTTGCGATGTGAAAATCATTCTCGGAGATGATGCGAGTGAAGGTGAATCCGTGGTGATAGTAGCACGCGGTTGCGCGGTTCGCTCTGATGGAGAGTGTGTCGCCATTCACTTTGATGATCTGGAGCTGGAAGGGTATAGTCATCTGAAAAAGCTTATCCTGTATCATTCACTGGAGACCGATCAGATTGAGCGCGAGTTTGATGAACACATTGGCTTGCATCGCAAGAATGTCTGAGCCTGTTTGGCGATATCAGCCAGCAGTCAGAAGCTGATAACAAAAGCGTGCTGGCCGATGCGATCATTAACGATTTCATGCCAGTTCATGATGCGGACAGGATAGGCGCGTGCCTTTTTATCCACGACAATGCCCAGCACTGGATATTACGACGGGCAACCCCTCCCGACCCGGCAAACCGCAAACACAGAGGAATTGATTGAAAAAAATGACGAACTGGCGAGCATGCAATCATGGTTGCGGAAAACGGTAATGTTGGCCCAAATGCACTGCTGCGCGCAGTGGATCGCCTGTTCTGTTGCGGCTGGCACCATTTGTCCCGTCAGCGGGTGATATTGCCGGACGGGCCGGTGATTCTGGTTGGCAACCATATTTGCGGTCTGGATCCATTGCTGATTCAGGCCACAGTGAATCGCCCATTGTCATTTTTGATGTCGAGGGAATACTACCAGAACATGTGGTATGCGCGTTGGGGATTTGATATGGTGGGTGCGATTGCTGTCAACCCCGGCGGCGCCAACAGGCAGGCGTTGCGACAGGCTCAGGACGTGGTGCGGGCGGGCAATGCACTCTGTATTTTTCCGGAAGGGGCGGCCAATCCGCCGATTCCACTGCATCGCATTCTGCCCGGTGCAGCTCTGCTTGCACGCGACACAGGCGCGCCGATGATTCCGTTTCGGGTGTCCGGGGTATGGCCGTTTGACCATGTGCATCTGTGGCGCTCGTTTTATCGACGCAGCCGCGCGCAAGTGGTGGTGGGCGATGCGATCGCCTTGCCTGCGGCGAGCGAGGGCAGAGCGGGGTTGCAGGATGATAGCAGGGTTATTCGGCATGCCATCAGGCAGCTGGCCGGAGTTGATCTGCGACCGGATAAGGAGATGTGATATGCAGCCATTACGACTAAGCCGATCAGTGCTGATTCAGATGTTACTGGTCACCCTGCTGGTGATAGCGGCGGGCATCTACTTTTCCGATACCCTTGCCATGATCTATCTGTCCAATCAGCAGACATCGGTCGGCTATGCCCTGAACGGATTGATTTTTACGCTGTTTTTGCTGGGTGTGATACGTGCGCTGCTGTTACTGATTGCTTATAACCGCGAAGAGCTGGCGCTGGTTCGATTCCAACGCAATCTTGAGGGTAATCAGGGGGCATTGCTGGAAGGCATCGCGCCATCTTCTATCATCGCCATCCGTGTCAATACACTGGAGGGGATGCGTTTACAGCATGCGCCGGCGCAGCATCAGGCGCTGGCCGCCACGCTGCTGGCCAGTGAAAGCACGCGCACCGGGCTGGTCCGTTTTATCCATAATATCCTGATCCTGTGCGGCGTGCTCGGTACGATTGTGTCGCTCTCCATCGCGCTGTTCGGCGCTTCCAATCTGCTTGACGATGCGGTCTCTTCCAGCGGCATGGGTATGGTTATTCATGGCATGTCCACGGCGCTATCGACGACCATGAGCGCCATTGTCTGCTACCTGTTTCTGAGCTATTTTCTATCTGCCATCCAGAATCTGCAAACCGCATTGCTGGGCCGTATTGAAGAGATCACGGCGACGCGGCTGCTGCCGATGTATCAGATTACAGAAGAAGCGATGACACAGCATGCTCTGGATCTGGTGCGCGAAGCGCATCTGCTGGTGCAGTCATTGCATGATAAAATTGATGCGTTTGATCCCGATTTGATACGGCAGGAGATGGAGCAGAACAGGGTTCAGGCTCAGGCGCAGCATGAAGAGGCGCTGGGGCAGTTGCGTGAATTATCCGCAGTCATGAAAGACGGATTCAGGCTACCGGGAGCCTGAGCTCATGGCATACGGGTTTGTCGATCTGCGCTTGAACCAAAGGGAGAGCGGCGACGAGGGGTTCTGGCCAGCATTCACTGACATCATGACAGTGATTGTGTTGATCTTTCTGTTAGCTATGTTGACATTGCTGTTGAAAAACATGGACTTGGTGCATAAACTTCGATCATCGCTTGAAGCAGAACGCGCCGCCACAGTGCAGGCTCAATCCACCACTCATATCAATACCGAGTTGAATATGCGTCTGAAACGGCTGGAAGAAGAGGCAGCCATGCTACGTATGCGCTTGATGAATCTCGGTGAGGAGCATAGCCGCACACTGGCACAACTTAGCCAGAGCGAGCAGCAGAATATGCAATTGAAATTGAGCCTCTCCGCCATCACCCAGGCACGCGATGTGGCGCTGGCCGAAAAGCAGGCGGTGGATCAGAAACAGGCTGAACTGGCGGCTGCGCTGGCCCTGCGAGCCAAGGAACTGGCTGAACAGCAACAGCAGTATCAATTGAAGATTGAAGAACTCGGAAAGCTGAAAAGCAGTAGCGATACGCAACTGGCGCGGCTGAAACGGCTGGAAATGGAGTACGCCAACCTGGAAACAAAGTATAACCGCCTGATTCGCCCGGCCCGCTCACCACTGGGGAAAATTGTGGTGTTGGTGCGTTATCGCAAGGTGGCGGGTAAACTGAATATCGAAGTCAAAGGGCCGGCGGACAGCGATTATCAGACCGTTAGTGGCATCGAACTGCACAAGCGACTCTCACGCATGCAGCAAAAACATGGCAAGAAGCTATATGTACGCATCATTTTCCCGGATGACAGCGGCCTCTCATATACTGAAGCATGGAATCTGACTGAATCGCTGCTGCGCCTGTATGATTATTATTATCAGGAGTGATGACTTCTGGCGAATTCATCAGAGCGCCCATGTATGGGCGCGTGAATCAATGGCTTGCTATTCGCGGCCCATGCGCAGGGCGAAATCTTCACGAAATACGGCATGGAGCAGCGCTTCGTCATAGCTGATAAGATCAGACTCCACCAATTGTTGCAGGTGTTGGTCGAAGCTCTGGGAACCGTACAGGTTGTGACCCTCCTCCATGGCGCGGGGAATCTCGCTCCAGTGGGTGAGATCGAGAATGAAATGTTTAACAACCGAATTTTTAATCATGATTTCCAGTGCCACGATGCGCTGCTTGTCTGATTTCATGGGCAACAATTTCTGCACAATGATCGCACGCAGGTTTTCGGCCAGACGTTCGCGAATGCCGGTCTGTTGATCTTTGCCGAATGAGGCCATGATGCGCTGCATGACGCCGGTGGCAGTGGTGGCATGTACTGTGGCGATGACCAGATGACCGGTCTCGGCGGCTTCCAGCGCCAGTTGAACCTCATCGCCACCACGCAGTTCGCCGGTGACAATAATATCCGGTGTTTCGCGCATGGCATCGATCAAGCCCTGTTTAAAACTGACAACATCGGTGCCGATTTCTCGTTGGGTGACGGTGCCGCGATGGCGGGTGCTGTAGCGGAACTCGATCGGATCTTCCAGCGTCACGGCGTGTACGGGGCGTTGTTCAATAATATGACTTAATAATGCGGCCAGTGATGTGCTTTTGCCGGAACCTGTGGCACCGGCCATCAGAATCAGGCCATTACGATAATGGCTGATCTCATTGAATACCGGCGGCAGACGTAGCTGTTCAAAGTCGGGGATGCGTTGCGGAATCAGACGGGCGACAATGCCGAAACTGTTGTTGCTGCGCAGCACATGCATGCGAAAATGGCAGATGCCGTCCAGGCTGTAGTGAAAATCCAGATGGTTGACGGATTCTACATCCGGCGCAGCGGGCAGGTGACGGGTCAGATGCGTAATCATGGCTTTGGTTGTTGCCCGATCCGGCGTAGCAACCTTGTCCACAGGCACTGTGACGATATAGCCGCCAATGCGCATGCGCACCCGGTCAAAGGTGCGTACGATCAGATCCGATGCGCCGCCTTTATGAGCCAGTCGTAACAACTCATCGATGAATGAGCCGGACTGCATCATATGTGCAGATCCTGTGCATCCAGATTACCGGATAGCTGTTGCAGATCATCCACGTCGCCGCCGCTATCCTTGAGGTTCACCATCTTTATTTGCAGGCGCAGATTATTGACCGAATCAGCCTGACGCAGCGATTCATCTTCGGTAATCAGCCCATCCATCCACAAGCGGAGCAGGGACTGATCGAAGGTCTGCATGCCGTAGTTTTTGCCTGCCGCCATCGCCTCCTTGATTTCAGCAATATTCCATTTACCGATCAGATCGGAAATGCGAGGCGTGTTGATCAGAATTTCGATGGCTGGCAGGCGTTTGTCATCCGGCGTTTTGACCAGCCGCTGTGACAGCACGGCCTTCAGATTCAGAGCCAGATTCAGACCGACCTGAAGATGCATCTCTTCAGGAAAGAAATTGATGATGCGTTCCAGTGCCTGGTTGGCATTGTTGGCATGCAGCGTAGCCAGACACAAGTGACCGGTTTCGGAAAATTCCAGTGCATGCTCCATGGTCTCGCGATCACGGATTTCACCAATCAGAATCACGTCGGGCGCTTGCCGCAAGGTGTTTTTCAGGGCCGACTGATATTCCAGCGTATCGGTGCCGACCTCACGCTGGGTGATAACGGATTTTTTGTGTTGATGGACAAACTCAATAGGGTCTTCAATCGAAATAATATGGCCGGCCTGATTGCTGTTGCGCCAGTCGATCATGGCCGCCAGCGAGGTTGACTTGCCGCAACCGGTAGCGCCGACCATCAATACCAGTCCACGGCTCTGCATGACAATATCCTTGAATATCTCCGGCAGGCCGAGTTCATCGATGGTGGGGATTTCCAGATTGACCTTGCGAATCACCATGCCGATATGACCGCGCTGACGGAAGATATTGACGCGAAAGCGGCCGATATCTTCATAAGAGAGGGCCAGATTCATCTCATATTCGGCCGAGAAGGTAGCACGCTGACGCTCGCTCATGCTGGAAAAAGCCAGTTTTTCGCACTGCGAAGCGCTCAGAGGCGGTTGCTTCAGGGGATATACAGTGCCATTGATGCGATAGGAGGGCGGCATGTCGGCGGTGATATAAAGATCCGATGCATCCTGTTTATTCATCACCATCAACAACTGCTTGATAGACAATGATTGCGAGGCTGTTTTTTTCATGCCACGGCTCCGAAGAGTTTTTTGTTGCCAGCTTTCTCCATGGCGGCCTGCGGGGTGATTTTGCGCGATTTAACCAGTTGCATCAGGTGGGAATCCAGTGTCTGCATACCATCTCTGGCCGAGGTCTGCATGACAGAAACCATCTGCGCGATTTTATTCTCGCGAATCAGGTTACGGATAGCCGGTGAACCCAGCATGATTTCATGCGCCGCGACGCGCCCCTGTTCATCTGCAGTTTTGATCAGCGCCTGTGATATAATGGCGCATATTGATTCGGACAGCATGGAGCGCACCATCTCTTTTTCAGCCGCCGGAAAGACATCAACAATTCGATCAATGGTTTTTGGCGCGGACGAGGTGTGCAGGGTGCCGAACACCATATGGCCGGTTTCAGCCGCGGTCAGGGCCAGTCGTATGGTTTCCAGGTCGCGTAATTCGCCAACCAGAATGACATCGGGATCTTCACGCAGGGCGCTGCGCAGGGCATTGGCGAATGAGTGGGTGTGCAGCCCCAGTTCACGTTGCGAAATGAGTGATTGTTTGGATCGGTGTACGAATTCAATCGGATCTTCAATGGTTAGAATGTGGCCGCGTTCATTATCGTTGCGGTAGTCAACCATGGCCGCCAGCGTTGTCGACTTGCCCGATCCGGTCGGCCCGGTGACCAGACAGATGCCGCGCGGTGTCATGGCGATGTCGCGGAAAATCTGCGGGCAGTTTAATTGATCCAGCGTCATCACTTCGTTGGGAATGACGCGGAATACCGCCCCCATGCCGCGCCGCTGTTCAAAGACATTGACGCGAAAGCGGGCGATATCGCCAAGCGAAAAGGAGAAGTCGATCTCCATGTGCTCTTCAAATGTCTTGCGTTGGGCGTCGCTCATGATGTCATACACCATGCCCTGAACCTCGCGCCTGTCTATATCCGGCATTTTGATACGGGTCATGTCGCCGTTAATGCGGATCATTGGAGGCTCACCGGATGAGAGATGCAAATCCGATGCCTTGTTTTTCACTGTAAATGCGAGCAGTTCCGAAATTTCCATGCTGACTCCCGGATAATAATGAACAAGCCGAGCATAAAAGCGCAGGCCGATTGTCGCAAGCGCGGTTGTGGATTGTGGCGGAGTGCTTTATTTTTTTGACGATGCCGCTACACTGCGCCACCGTTTTGGCAGGCATCGTGTTTGCCATGTCCCTGGAGGCTCAGATGGTTAAACTATATTCCGACCCGCATTGTCCGACTTCACATCGTACGCGAATCGTGTTGGCAGAAAAGGAATTACCGGTTGAAACCACCGAACTCGAGTCGGCCAATCTGCCGGCTGATTTTCTCAAGATCAATCCGTATGGCAAGTTGCCGACGGTCATTGATCGGGATATTGTCTTTTTTGAATCTTCAGTTGTGAACGAATATCTGGATGAGCGTTATCCGCATCCGCCGTTGAAGCCGGGATCGCCGGCAGAGCGTGCCCAGATGCGTCTGGCTGTGCTGCAACTGGAGCGTGAACTCTATCCGCTGTACAGCGATACCCAGAACAGTCGCAAGAAAAGAGAGGCTGTCGGTAAAATCAAGGATTATCTCGGTTCGCTGGATAGTTATCTGGGTCGGCAGGAGTATTTTATTGGTGAGCAGTATACGCTGGCCGATGTCACGCTGATGCCGATTCTGTGGCGTCTGGATTCAATCGGCATTGATACGGGGCCATGGTGCAACCTTGAAGCCTATATGGATCGGCTGTTTGAACGCCCTGCATTTGAGCGCTCGTTGTCTGAATACGAGCAAATGCTGAGAGATTACTAAGAAAACATCGGTTGGATCGACTGAGACATCATTGAAACATTGTTGAATCATGCATGTAAGTGTGCGTGCTGTCACTTTTAGGGAGGCGTGCGCCGGGCTAATATGCGCCGCGCATTTCAACGAGTAGTTTTAACATGAAATAGGCAACACGCCTGCATCGGTTTTTCCCGGGTCATGAAGTGAAATATCATGATGACATGGAAAAATCCGGACGCGTCAGGAGGATTTTATTGTTTGATATCATCAGTCCGGAAGATGCAGGCTGGGAGCAGGCGACCGATTTTATCCGGGACACCTATGCCCGCGCTTACGACGCCAAAATTGACTCCTTCATGCCGAAAATCATGCGCGTATCCGATGCCGCCGGGAACTGTCGGGCGATCATGGGCTTTCGTCTGGCGGCAGATCAACCGCTGTTTCTGGAACATTATCTGGATGATCCCATAGAGGATGTTATCTCACGCTATCGGGGTGAACCGATACAGCGTTCTGAAATTATTGAAGTGGGCAACCTGGCGGAAGCCAAACCGGGTGATGCGCGCATGGCGCTGATTGGGGCTACCGCTTACATGCATGCGCTGGGCTGCCGCTGGCTGGTGTTTACCGGCGTCACGCGTATGCGCAATGTGTTTCGTCGGCTGGGACTGGATGTATGGGATCTGATGGCGGCCGATGAGAACAGGTTGCCCCCGCAGGAGGTGGCCAGATGGGGCAGCTATTATCAGGGCAACCCTGTTGTCTGTTTTGGCGATATCGGGCAAGGGCATGACAATCTGCAGGAATTGTGGGCCAGCCTGCGTGATACATGGGCTGCTGCAGAGGAGGTCGGCTTGCGAGATGCCGGAGTCTTGCCCGATGCCGGGGGCTTGCCCGATGAACATAAGACTGGCATGAAAGAGAACGGAGCGAGCATTTGAGTCTGGTGCTTGAGGCCCTGGAGGGACACGCGAAAGCCTGTCCGGATCGTATCGCGCTGGATTGTGCTAAAGCATCGATCACGTATCGGACATTGTCGACGGCAGTGTCAACCATGGCGACCGCATTGCAGCAAACAGGCGCGCGCGCTCTGGCTTTAGCGGTGGATAACTCGCCGGCCTGGGCTGTAGCTGATCTGGCTTGTATCAAGGCCGGGATTCCACTGATTCCCGTACCCCATTTCTTTTCGCCGGCGCAGATTGGCCACATGCTGGCGCATGCCGGCGTCGATGCGATCATCACAGACAGGCCGGATTCGATGGCCATGCTGCTGGACGGCTTATCTATCGCACAACAGCCATCGAAAAAGCTCTCCGGAGCGCTTGAACTGATTGCGATTTCGACACCCGCCGTAGCACTGCCGGATGCCTGCGCAAAAATCACCTTTACATCCGGTTCCACGGGCGAACCCAAAGGCGTCTGTTTAACCCAGGCTGCCATGGAAACGGTGGCGACATCGCTGGCTGATGCGACCGGTGCTTGTCGTGACGATCGCCACCTCTCTTTGCTGCCTTATGCTACGCTTTTGGAAAATATCGGAGGCTTGTATGCGCCACTGCTGGCCGGGGTCACGATTGTTGCACCGGGCATGGCCGGGGTTGGCATGAGCGGCGCGGCAGGGCTGGATATCGGTCAATTTATGGCCGCCTTGCACCGCTCTGCTGCGACTACCTGTATTATGATTCCGCAGATGTTGCATGCCCTGATTGCTGCAGTGGAGCAGGGTGCGGAACGGCCATCGGCCTTGCGTTATATTGCAGTTGGCGGCGCTTCTGTGTCGCCGGTTCTGTTGGAAAGAGCCGAGGCGCTCGGTTTGCCGGTATTTGAGGGTTATGGACTGTCGGAGGCTGCCAGCGTGGTGGCGGTGAACAGTAACAATGATTGCAAGCCAGGCAGCGTCGGTAAACCGCTGCCGCATGTGGAGCTGAAGTTCGCTGAAGATGGCGAGATTCTGGTGCGCGGTTCGCTATTTTCCGGTTATCTGGGCGATGTTACGCATGGCGAGGGTAATTACTGGCCGACCGGCGATATCGGTTACCTCGATGATGACGGATTCCTGTTTCTCAGTGGCCGCAAAAAGCATATTTTTATTACCGCATTTGGTCGTAACGTGTCGCCGGAGTGGGTGGAGCGGGAACTGTCCATTGAGCCGGCCATCGCCCAGTGCTGCGTATTCGGCGAAGCGCATCCGTTTAATGTTGCTGTCATTGTGGCGCGGCAAGGTGCCGACTCCGAGCAGGTGGGGGGCGAGCAGATCGATCGGGCCGTAGCCGCAGCCAATGCGCGTTTGCCGGATTATGCCATGGTGTGCCGATGGATTGTGGCCGATGAAGCGTTCAGCGTGGCCAATGGTTTATGGACGGGGACGGGCAGGCCGAGAAGAGGGCATATTTTCAAGGCTTATGCCGAAAAAATAGATGACACATATAAGGAGTCATGAATGGCATTTTATGATGAATTGATTGCAGCGACGGAAGCTGAGCGAAACGGTTTATTATCTATCCCGTTTATCCGCATGGGTGCGGCGGGACAATTATCACGTGAGAGTTATCTGGCCTTTCTGGGACAGGCCTATCACCATGTGAAACATACAGTGCCATTATTGATGGCGACTGGCGGACGATTGCCCGAACGGCTGGAATGGTTGCGCGAAGCCATTGGCGAATATATTGAAGAAGAGATGGGCCATCAGGAGTGGATTCTCAATGATATAGAGGCCTGTGGCGCTGATAAGGAAGCGGTGCGTAGAGATACGCCGATGGCGGCGACTGAGCTGATGATCTCCTATGCCTACGATACGATTCATCGCAATAACCCGGCCGGATTTTTCGGCATGGTATTGGTGCTCGAAGGCACCAGCGTGGCGCTGGCTACCCATGCGGCAGGCAATATCGAGCAGAGTCTGGATTTGCCGATAGCGGCGTTTTCCTATCTGAATTCGCACGGTTCGCTGGATGTCGGCCATGTCGACTTTTACGAAGGTTTGATGAACAGACTGGATGAAGACGCGGACAAACAGGCGGTTGTGCATGGCGCTAAAATGTTCTATAAACTGTACGGCGATATTTTCCGCAGTTTGCCGTTGATTCGGCTGGAGGAATAACAGC
>JALUWF010000074.1 GCA_027019785.1 Mariprofundus sp.
CAATGGGACGGCAATCCAAACTTCGAGCACCGGAATTGCCGCCCCCACAAATGCGTATTAGGCATTTCCCGATCACTAATTCCGGCCTCTCGATCACCCCAATTCTGATACACCCGATCACTGGTATTATGGCTTGCCCGATCAGTAGTTGTGGCAGACCGCAGTCTGCCACAGGTATTTACCTCATGGTTTGTTGCTTTCTCATTGACTCCCCAGTGAGGGTTATCCGGTGAGCATTGTGGATGAGGCGATCTAGTAGCGCATCGGCAACCGTGCCGTTACTTATCATTGAATGCCATTGCTCTACAGGTAGCTGACTACAGATGATGGTGCTACTTACGCCGTGCCTGTCTTCTACCACCTCCAGTAAGTCTGTTGCCTGTTTGACGGTGAGTTTTTCCAGTCCCCAGTCATCCAGGATCAGTAGCTGTTGTTTCGCTATCGTTGCTAGCTGCTTGGTGTAACTGCCATCAGCGTGGCCGATGTGTAAGTGCTCGTTTAATCGTGGTAATCGCCAGTAACCAACACGTATTCCCTGGCGACACGCTTGTTCACCAAGCGCACAAGCTACATAGGTTTTACCGCCACCTGTGGCTCCGGTAACAATGATATTCTGATGATGACTAAGATATCCGCCATTTAATAAATCGGCCATTCTTGGCTTTTGTAATCCGCGGCCATTGTCGTATGACAGTTCTTCCGGTGTTGCATTTAACCTGAGTCGTGCCTGTTTACGAAGTCGGTTGATGCGGTTTGTCCGTCTTTGGTTCATTTCATGGTCAACCAGCAGGGACAACCGTTCCTCGAAGGCTAATTCACAGTAGGTGTTGGGTTGAGCGCGTTGCTGTTTTAACATATCCGCAATCCCTGTCATGCGCAGTTGCTGTAATTGTTGGATGAGTAGATCGTTCATTTGAGTTCCTTATTTGTAATATTTAGGGCCGCGGATGTTGTGATGAGTGAGATTGGGCGTTTCAACGTCATCCACTTTCGGGGCATTATCAAGGTGGGTGTGCAACAGCGATTTCACGCTGGCTCGACAGGGATTACCTATATCAATAGCCCGGCGACAGGCTTGTTCCAGGCGACTTTCGCCGTATTTCTTTGCAAGGTTAAGTAGCCCAAGGCAGGCCCGATAACCTTGCTCTGGATGTGGTTTGCTTTGCAGAATGGCGTCGGTGACTTCAAGTGTGGAAGGGCCGATCTGCTTTGCCCAGTTCTTGAGTCTTCCGGGTGACCATTTCTGATGCTGATGATTGGCAGGCATATGCTCATCAACACAGGTAAAGCCACCTTTTCGGTCACTACGCATGTGTTGTGCAATGCACTCGCGTTGGTAGTAAATCCGAATAAGCCGCTTAGAAGCCTGTATTTCAACTGACTTGCCGACAAAGAGGTGAGGAACTGAGTAGAAATGGTCTTTGTACAAGACATGGTAATCAATACCGACTCTGGCAATATGGATTTCAGTGTATTCCCATGGTGTTGTGGGTAACGGGGCCAGCTCTGGTTTATCCAGCGATTCAAACAAGGTTTGTCGGTTTCCCGGTAATCGCTGGAATGGTTTCTGATTCAGTTCATGCAGTAACGCCCGAATAGCAACATTAAGGCCTGATAAGGTATGGAAGACCTGATGCCGCAATTTTGCCATTATCCATCGTTCCACAATGAGTACGGCATTTTCTGCTTTCGCTTTATCTTTTGGCTTCAGAGGTCTTGCAGGCATCACGGCGCAGCCATAATGATTCGCTAATGACTGGTAAGCTGTATTCAACTGAGGTTCAAATCGACAGGCTCTGGTGACCGCTGACTTGAGATTGTCCGGTACCAGCAATTGCGGCACGCCGCCGAAGAAGGCAAACATAGCCACATGCGCCTCCAGCCAGCTTTCGAGCTTCTGGTTTTCTGTGGCAATCGCAAAGGTGTAGTTTGACGCGCCCAGTACCGCAACAAAGACCTGGGCATTACGCACTTCTCCGGTGCCGGGATTTACAATCGGTAATGTCGGCCCACAGAAGTCGATAAATAGCTTCTCGCCTGCTTTATGCGTAAATCGCATCGAGCGCTTTTGCTGGGATTTCCATTCACGATAATTGTCGCAAAACTGGCTGTAGCTATAGCAAGCATCAGGGTAATTAGCCTGATATTCCTCCCAGAGCAGCAGTTTAGTTACACCTTTACGCCGCAGTTCAATATCCATCAGGCCATAATCAGGTTTAATACGGCCCGCTTTCCTGTCAGGATAAAGTGACTGATGTAGCCATTGATCGGAGGCATGCTCAGGTAACGGCCAGCCACAATCCAGGGTTCTGAATTTACCGAGAATATCAGATATAGTGGCAGCCCCCACATTCAGTCTCCTGGCGATGTCCCGGTTACTGAGGTTTTCATCAAGCTTAAGATAGAGAACCGCTTTAACGCGTTCTATGTCAGTAGGTTTTGACATACTTGTTTCCTCTTTAAAATTAAAAGAAGTTAACAAGCATAAAAGACTGATCGGGTGGTGAAGAAAAAGTCTGTGATCGAATGACCGGAATAGAGTTGATCGGGCTAGCCAGAATCAGCGATCGAGAACATCAGAATACGCAAGGACTAACTGGCCATGCTTCCTGAGTAGCGAATGGAATTTCATCCGTAATGTTATTCACACCACCGAAGACTGAAACGCTTTCGTTCAACTGGTAGCTCGCGTTGAAGTCATGAATAACGGTGCTGCCAAAGAAGCCACCGCCTTCGCCGAATAAAGCTTGGCTATCACCCAATCCTAGTGAGTTTTCCACCTCTTGGTATGCCTGGCGGCTCTGATAGGTAGTTTGTAGTGCCATACTGATCTCACCGCGGCTCCAGCTCAATTCTAGATTCGCAGCTGTTTTCGGAGTCTGGATTTCTTCAAGGCCAATATCTACGTCAGAGGAATCAGCAGGGTTGAAGTATCTGTTCAGTGTTTTCTGACGTGTACCAACTACGTTGATTCCAAACTCGTTTTCATCAACATTAAACGAATAGCTTGCTGAGAAATCGATACCTTCTGCTTCGATACGTGCGAAGTTAATTTCTATGGT
>JALUWF010000075.1 GCA_027019785.1 Mariprofundus sp.
CACGCTACGGTGACCATTGGCCGCCTCCCGTCGCGCCCGCGTGACAGTGGCCTGATGCCACACCACATTACTGCTTTTAGTTTCACTCATACAAAACCCCTTTATCAAACTACCAACTAAGCCACTGTTTTCACGAATTCACACAGATGACAAGCCTTTAAAATTCGTGGCAATTCGTGAAATCAGTGGCTATAGCTTTTGTGTTTTTATACTCACAGTGTATTTGTAAATAACATTTTTAGATCAATATGCATTCTTCGACAGTAGCGTAAACACTGTCTTGATCATGATGCGGACATCCAGCCAGATCGACCAGTTATTAATATACGCCAGATCATACTCCACGCGTTTTTCCATTTTTTCCAGCGTATCGGTCTCCCCACGGTAGCCATTGACCTGCGCCAGCCCCGTAATGCCCGGCAAAACCCGGTGTCGGGACATATATGCCACAATTTTATCGGCATAAAAGTGGTTGTGCGCCTTGGCATGCGGTCTGGGCCCTACCAGCGACATATCCCCTTTGAGCACATTGAACAGCTGCGGCAACTCATCAATACTACTTTTGCGCAGGAATGCGCCCACCGACGTCACCCTGTTGTCATGCTTTGTCGCCTGTTTTACAACCCCTTCCGGATCCTTATGCACTTTCATGCTGCGAAATTTCAGCACGCCGATAATTTTCCCATCCAGCCCATGTCGCTCCTGCCTGAAAAACACCGGGCCGGGCGAACTGAGTTTGACGGCAATAGCAGCCCCGACCATCAACGGCGCCAGCAACACCAGTGCAATGGAGGCAAGCACCTTGTCCATCACCAGCTTGCTCAACCGCGCACCTTCAACCAGCGGACTTTCTGACAGATAATACAACGGCACGCCAGCCACTTCCCTGACACTGGGGCTGATCATATGCAGCCCGAAAATATCGGGCGCCCAGACAATATCGACATTCAGATCGATCAGTTGCATCTGCAATTCCCGCACCTGATGCGAAGTTTTCATCGGCAAGGCGAAATAGACCCGTTTGATCTCATATTTCTCCACCATACTGCGCAACTCATCCATCTCACCCAGTTTTGGCAAGCCGCCAAGACGCCACGTTTCATCATCGTCATCACAGATCACCCCGACGATTTTATGCGGCATCCAGGGGTTCTGATTGATATTATCGGCCAGATATTTGCCCATTTTACAGTTGCCCACCATCACACTGGGAATAATTTCAACATGCCTGGCCTTATAGGCACGGATAACATGCTCCATGCCGGCGTGCACCACTGCTTGCATGATGGCGCTGACGGTAATCCAGATGATGATCACCTGCCTGGAATATTCTTCACTCACTTTGGTAAAAAAGGCCAGCACGATCAGTATACCCGCCACTTTCGTCCAGGCCCATAAAACTGCCACAGACCTGCTCACATATCCCGGAAACCTGCGATTAACACCGGAATTGGAGTAGACCAGCCACATCAACACCGGCGCAATAATGGCGGGAAAATGGTAAATCGAGACATGTTCAATGCCCTTCGCATAGACAATCAGATAGAGCAGCGCATCCACCAGGACCATATCCAGCAGCAACTGCAGCTTGGATGAGACCGATGTAGTCGTCTGCAACATGCGCCGGGATCGATTAAACATCTGAGAATCACCGGACGCTGCTTTCGATTTCTCCCCGGACACCCGGAATGCCTCCGGCCTAACGTCTTCCATGACCTTGAATTTACCCCCGCCAGTTAATTTTTTTGCACTGCCCCAATATAGCACAGAATATAGCACAGAATATAGCACAAAATGATCAAATACCCAAAACGCAATATCATTTCTTAGTCGTCAGACTACTGATAGTGTACGCCGCCATGAACCGAACTGACCTCCAAACTCACCTCCGAACAGATCTGTTACAACAGCAGATGCAACAGCGCATTCTGATTCTGGATGGTGCCATGGGCACCATGATCCAGTCGTACAGACTGGAAGAAGCCGACTATCGAGGCGAACGTTTCGCCGACTGGGCCAGCGAGCTCAAGGGCAACAATGATCTGCTCTCGCTGACACAACCGCAAATTATTCGGGACATTCATACGGCCTATCTGGAAGCTGGCTCGGATATTCTGGAAACCAACACGTTCAACTCCAATGCCGCCTCAATGGCCGATTATGGCATGCAGGAACTTGTGTATGAATTGAATGTGGCGGGTGCAACACTGGCGCGTGAAGCCGCTGATATTGTTGCGACAACAGATCATCCCCGCTTTGTCGCCGGTGTGGTCGGCCCGACCTCACGCACCGCCTCGATTTCACCCGATGTGAATGATCCGGGCTTTCGCAATGTCACATTTCATGAACTCGTCGAAACATACAAAATCGCCACCAAGGGGCTGATGGACGGCGGCGCGGATATGATCCTGATTGAAACCGTGTTTGACGTACTCAATGCCAAAGCTGCGGTATTTGCCGTCAAAGAGACGTTTGAAGAACAGGGCAGAGCACTGCCAATCATGATTTCCGGCACCATTACCGATGCCTCGGGACGTACCCTGTCCGGTCAGACAGCCACCGCATTTTACAACTCTCTGGCACATGCCGAACCGATTTCGATTGGCCTGAATTGCGCCCTTGGCGCGGGCGAATTGCGTCAATATATCGAGGAATTATCCAATATCGCGTCCTGCCATATCAATGCGCATCCGAATGCCGGCTTACCCAATGCATTCGGCGGTTATGACGAAACGCCGGAGGATATGGCTGCCGAAATCGGCGAGTGGGCGACCACCGGTTTTTTAAACATCATTGGCGGTTGCTGCGGCACAGGGCCGGCGCATATCAGGGCGATGGCAGCAGCGGTAGCAGGTGTGGCACCGCGCCAAACACCTGATCTGCCTGTGGCCTGCCGGCTGTCCGGGCTGGAACCGTTGAATATTGATGAAAATTCGTTGTTTGTGAATGTCGGCGAACGGGCAAACGTGACCGGCTCCATTAAATTCAAGCGTTTGGTCATGGCGGGCGATTATGCCACTGCACTTGATGTCTGCCGTGAGCAGGTGGAAAACGGTGCGCAAATCATCGATGTAAATATGGATGAAGCGATGCTTGATGGCGTCACGGCAATGCGCACTTTCCTGAATCTCATCGCTTCCGAACCGGATATTTCCAAGGTGCCGGTGATGATTGATTCCTCGAAATGGGAAATTATCGAAACTGGATTGCAGTGTATTCAGGGCAAGGGCGTGGTCAATTCGATTTCGTTGAAAGAGGGTGAAACAGCCTTTGTGGAACGCGCCAAACTGGTACGAAAATACGGTGCAGCAGCCATTATTATGGCCTTTGATGAAGACGGTCAGGCCGACACGTACGAGCGTAAAACGTCCATTTGCCAGCGCTCCTATCGAATCCTGACCGAAACTTGCGGTTTTCCACCCGAAGATATTATTTTCGATCCCAATATCTTCGCCATTGCTACCGGCATTGAGGAACATAATAACTATGCCGTCGATTTCATTAACGCCACTAGCTGGATCAAGCAGAATCTACCGCATGCGATGATTTCCGGCGGCGTGTCCAATGTATCGTTCTCGTTCCGGGGCAATAACCCGGTGCGCGAAGCCATCCACTCCGTTTTCCTTTATTATGCCATCAAACAGGGCATGGATATGGGTATCGTCAATGCCGGTCAGTTGGCCGTTTATGATGATCTACCAGCAGAACTGCGTGATTGTGTTGAAGATGTGGTGCTCAACCGCCGCGACGATGCGACCGAGCGTTTGCTCGATATCGCCGATAATTATCGCGGCGACGGCGTACAGGCCAAAAAAGCCGATGATGAATGGCGTAAACTCCCCGTTACCAAACGGCTGGAACATGCACTGGTCAAAGGCATCGACACCTATGTGGATGCAGATACCGAAGAGGCGCGGCTGCAATTCGATACGCCCATCGAGGTCATCGAAGGGCCGTTGATGGACGGCATGAATGTGGTCGGTGATTTGTTTGGCGATGGCAAGATGTTCCTGCCTCAGGTGGTTAAATCCGCTCGCGTGATGAAAAAATCCGTGGCCTGGCTGATGCCCTATATTGAAGCAGGCAAGTTAGCCGGTGCCAGTACTTCCAATGGCAAAGTATTGATGGCCACGGTCAAGGGTGATGTCCACGATATCGGTAAAAATATCGTTGGCGTGGTGCTACAATGTAATAACTTCGAGGTGATCGATCTCGGTGTCATGGTGCCTGCCTCCACCATTCTGGAAGCAGCCAAAAAACACGATGTCGATATCATCGGCCTCTCCGGCCTGATTACACCGAGCCTGGATGAAATGGTGCATGTCGCCAAAGAGATGACCCGGCTGAATTACCATCTGCCCATCATGCTGGGCGGGGCGACCACATCCAAAGCCCATACCGCCGTCAAAATCGAACCGGAATACGATGAGCCTGTGATCTGGGTCAAGGATGCCTCACGCGCCGTGGGTGTGGCCCAGAACCTGATTTCCGAACTCAATCGAGAAGCCTTTGTGCAAAAAACACGACAGGAATACAGAGGCGTGCGTGAGCGTTATCTCGGTCGCCAGCAACAGATCGAATGGTTAAGTCTGGCCGCAGCGCGCGCCAACCGGATTACTATTGACGATGCCGGCATTCCGCCGGCACCGCAGCAGTCGGGCATTACCGTGCTCGATGAACTGTCCATCGCCGAAATCCGCGACTATATCGACTGGACGCCGTTCTTCGGGGCGTGGGAACTCAATGGCGCCTATCCGCGCATCCTCTCCGACCCACACAAGGGCAAAGAGGCGCAGAAGCTCTTTGACGAAGCCAACAGTTGGCTGGATACGATCATCGCTGAAAGCTGGTTCACCGCACGCGCTATTTTTGGCCTGTTCCCGGCTCAGGGAACTGATAATGACACTGTTATTATCTATGCCGATGCGGCGCAACAGGATGAGCTCGCCCGCTTCCATTTCCTGCGTCAGCAGCAGGACAAAAAAGATGCCCGCGCCAATCTCTGTCTGGCCGATTTTGTATCTGCCGAAGTACCAGATCACATGGGAGCATTCGCTGTCGCCATTTTCGGCGCAGAAGAACGCGCCAAAGCCTTCGAAGCGGAACACGATGATTATAACGCCATCATGATCAAGGTGCTGGCCGACCGGCTGGCTGAAGCTTTGGCGGAAATGCTGCATCACCAGGTTCGCACCCGTTACTGGGGCTATGCCTCGGATGAAGGGCTCGACCATCACGACATGATCAAGGAAAAATACCAGGGTATCCGCCCTGCCGCCGGTTACCCGGCCTGCCCGGAACACAGCGAAAAGGCAACACTATGGCAGCTGTTGAACGTGCAGGAACATATCGGCATGCAACTCACCGAATCCTACGCCATGCTACCAACTGCCGCCGTCTCCGGACTCTATTTCGCCAGCCCTGAAGCCCGATACTTCACCGTCGGCAAGATCAACCGGGATCAACTGGAGGACTACGCCAATCGAAAAGGCATGAGCATTGAGGAAGCGGAACGCTGGCTGGCCCCGAATCTGGGATATTAACCCACCAATAAGCATTGCACCACAGAGGACACAGAGAGCACAGAGAAAGTCAAAAACAAAAATAACTTTCAGCATAGTCCTGTATTCATTCCTCAAATATGCCCGCACAAAACTCACACAACTGATGCGGGACATCCATGGGCTTTCTGTTTTGCTTTTCCTCTATTGTTTTTCCTCTGTGCTCTCTGTGTCCTCTGTGGTGATAAAATTTCTACATATTGCCTTTCAATTCGCGCCCATCAGTGGTCAAAAGAATTCGGAGTGCTTGCTATTGGGCGGTGATTTCGCTAGAAAGCGCGCCCGCTCAGAAGAGCGAATACGCACACCGCTTAATCCATTGTGTCCATGATTGATCATATAATCACAGGATCAAGAGCGGTGGAGGAAAAACAATCGGAGGACTTCAATGTCTCAATTTACAATGAAACAGCTGCTTGAAGCAGGTGTTCACTTTGGTCACCAGACCCGTCGCTGGAACCCGAAAATGGCGCCTTATATTTTCGGAAAACGTAACGGCATCCATATTATCGACCTGCAGAAAACCCTGCGCATGGCCAATGAATCCTATTCATTCATGCAGGAACTGGCTGCTGCCGGCGGTCGCGTGCTCTACGTCGGCACCAAGCGCCAGGCCCGTGATGCGGTGAAGGAAGAATCCTCCCGCGCCGGTCACTTTTATGTCAATCACCGCTGGCTGGGTGGCACGCTGACCAACTTCGCGACGGTGCAGCAGTCTGTACGCAAGATGAAAGATCTGCAGCATCAGAAAGAAGAGGGCGTTTTCGAGTTGCTGACCAAGAAGGAAGCGCTGGGATTACAGCGCCAACTGGACAAACTGGAGCGTTCGCTCGGCGGCATCAAGGAGATGAATGATCTGCCTGACTGCCTGTTTGTGGTCGATGTGCGCAAGGAAGAGCTGGCCGTGAAAGAAGCTCAGAAACTGGGTATCCCGGTCGTAGCCGTGGTGGACAGCAACTGCAATCCTACCGGTATTGATTACATTATTCCGGGTAATGACGATGCCATTCGTGCTGTACGCCTGTTCTGTAGCAAGGTGGCCGATGCACTGCTCGAAGGCGCTGAAGCCTGGCAGCTGGAAAATGCTGAAGATGGCGATGATGTTGTTGAAGCCATGAGCATTGATCTTGACGAAGCCGCCACTTCATAAAAAAGTAACGACGATAACTTGCTGCAAAGTTATCAAACAGTGATTATATATTATTAAAAATTAATACCGGAGATTAAAACAACATGGGCATTACTGCTGCAGATGTAAAAAAACTGCGTGAAATCAGTGGCGCAGGCATGATGGACTGCAAAAAGGCATTGACTCAAACCGATGGCAATATTGATGCTGCGGTGGATTTTCTGCGCAAGAAAGGGCTCTCCGCCGCCTCCAAAAAGGCCGGACGTGTCGCCGCTGAAGGCATTGTGGTTGCCATGACCGAAGGCAAAACCGGCGTCGTGCTGGAAGTCAACGCGGAAACCGACTTTGTCAGCAAAAATGACCAGTTCGTTGCATTCGCAAACAGCATTGCAGCGCTGATCATCAAAGAGAATCCGGCTGACGTCAAGGCGTTGAAGGCGCTTGCCTTCGATAGTGAACTGAATGTTGAACAGGCATTGTCGCAGTTGATCGCCACCATTGGCGAGAACATGAGCATTCGCCGCTTCTCACGCACCGAGGCCGCAACGGTAGCCTCGTATGTGCATGGCGGTGGTAAAATCGGCGTGCTGATCGGCATAGACGGCGATGTCGACGCCGATCTGGCGCGCGGCATCGCCATGCATGTGGCTGCGGCCAATCCACGCTTTATCGCCCGTGACGATGTCGATACGGCTACGGCGGCGCGTGAACAGGCCGTCCTGTCCGAGCGCGCGATTGCCAGCGGCAAGCCTGAGGCCATTGTCGAAAAAATCGTCACAGGCCAGATGAATCGTTTCTATTCGGAAATCTGTCTGCTGGAACAGGATTTCGTCATGGATACCGACCAGAAGGTCGGCAAAGCACTCGGCAATGCCCGCGTTATAAGCATGGATCGATTCCATCTGGGTGAAGGTATTGAGAAGAAAGATGAAGATTTTGCCGCTGAAGTAGCCGCCCAGATTCAGGCTAGCTAATTGACAACCACTGGTTCAGACAGTACGCAGCAGCGCCCGTATAAACGGGTGCTGCTTAAACTGTCCGGCGAAGTATTGATGGGCGATACCCCCTTCGGTATCGACACCCATACCATTAAGCGACTGGCAGCCGAACTGATCGAGGTGCAACGCTCCGGTATCGAACTGGCCATTGTCATCGGCGGCGGTAATATTTTTCGCGGCATGGGCTCGATGGCCGCAGGCATGGATCGTACCAGCGCCGATTATATGGGTATGCTGGCAACCGTCATGAATGCCATCGCCCTGCAGGATGCCATAGAACAGCAGGGCGCTACCGTGCGCGTCATTTCGGCGCTCTATATCAAGGAAGTGGCGGAACCCTATATCCGTCGCAGAGCCGTGCGCCACCTGGAAAAGGGGCGCATTCTCATTTTTGGCGCCGGTACGGGCAATCCCTATTTTACTACAGACACGGCTGCCAGCCTGCGCGCCATGGAAATTCAGGCCGATGCCGTATTCAAGGGCACCAAGGTGGACGGCGTCTATACGGCTGATCCGGTAAAAGACCCGACCGCCACCAGATATGACACCCTGACATTTACCGAAGCGCTGAACAGACGGCTGGGCGTCATGGATGCCACCGCGATGTCGCTATGTCGCGACAACCAGATGCCGATCGTTGTCTTTGACGTGACCACGCCAGGTCAGATGCTCAGGGCAGTATCGGGCGAAAATATTGGCACACTGGTCAAAGAGGGATAACGCTATGAGCAGCAATATGGAAAGCAGAATGCAGAAATCGATCTCGGCCCTGAAATCGGAGCTGGCCACAATTCGCACAGGTCGGGCCAATGCCGCCCTGCTTGATCATGTGAAAGTTTCCTACTATGGCTCGGACGTGCCGGTATCGCAGGTCGGCAATATCTCCGTTCCGGAGCCGCGTATGCTGATGATTATGCCGTGGGAAAAAAGCATTCTCGGCGATCTTGAAAAGGCGATTCTAAAATCAGATCTGGGATTGAACCCGACCAGTGATGGCGAGGGCATACGCATCGTGCTGCCCGAGTTGACTGAGGATCGCCGCAAGGATCTGGTCAAGCAGGTCAAGGCTGTGGGTGAGAAGGCCAAGGTATCGGTGCGCAATATCCGCCGCGATGCCAATGACGCGGTCAAAAAACAGGTTAAGGATGAGGGGTTGTCCGAGGACGAGAGCAAACGTCTGCAGGAGCGTATCCAGAAAACCACCGATCAATTCGTAGCCGAAATTGATGGGATTG
This sequence comes from Mariprofundus sp., assembly GCA_027019785.1. Taxonomy (GTDB): domain Bacteria; phylum Pseudomonadota; class Zetaproteobacteria; order Mariprofundales; family Mariprofundaceae; genus Mariprofundus. Next base: position 8,924 of record JALUWF010000075.1, read on the forward strand.
TTGAAAACAAAGACAAAGAAATTCTCACAGTCTGATGTCCCCGTCCGCACAGGAGGATGACTCCATTCTACCCTGTCACGTAGGCATTATCATGGATGGCAATGGCCGCTGGGCCAGGGCCCGTGGCAAAGGTCGCCTGGAAGGCCATAGACAAGGTGCTGAAGTGGCACGTAATGTGGTACGATGGGCAACCGATCTCGGCGTCAAACAGCTCTCGCTGTATGCATTTTCAACCGAAAACTGGGAGCGCCCCAGGCTGGAAGTGCGCGGCCTGATGAGCCTGCTGGCCATTCTGCTACCAAAAACCCTGCCCGAGATGATGGAAAGCCAGGTTCGTTTCCGTATTCTGGGTGATATATCGCCCCTGCCGAACAGCGTACGCAAAGCAGTGAAACATGCCTGCGAAGTAACAGCACATCATACCGGCATTGAACTGATCATATGCCTGAACTACGGTGGCCAGCAGGAGATCATCGCGGCGGTCAGAGAGACGCTGCAATGGATCGGCTCGCAAACAGATCAGCAGCAGGCCTTGGCTGAACTGACTCCTGAGCGGTTTCGACAGATGATGTGGCGTCGTGATATTGCACCACTGGATCTGCTTATTCGCACCGGTGGTGAAATGCGCATTTCCAATTTTCATTTGTGGGATGCCGCCTATGCTGAGCTCTATTTTACAGATGTCTTCTGGCCGGATTTCAGCAAACAGGATCTGCAACAGGCGCTGGATGTCTATGCATCGCGTGAACGGCGCTACGGATTAACCAGCGAGCAGATCGCCACATGCATGGATAAAGAAGCATGAGTGAGCTGGGCAAACGCATCATCACTGCCATCGTGCTGTTACTGGCAGTCTACGGCTGGTATGTGCATACATCATCCCCCTGGTTTGAGCGCGGCCTGGCATTGATCGGCTGGGCGGCAAGCTGCGAACTGGTGCTGCTGGTGAGGCTCAGACAACCGCTGCTGTTTATCATTGTTTCCACGGTTGTCTGGATCGCTTTTGCCATGCAGCCGAATATCGCACTGTTATTACTGGGCGGCTTTGGCTGGTTTGCGCTGTTTGTACTGGGTTCACGCACCCAAGCCGCATCATTTGGTGATTTTTTTGCCGCCATCTGGATGTTTGGCTGGCTGTTTGTCTTTGCGCTGGCCATTGCATCTACGCATGGCTCTCCGGCCGGGAAGGGTTTAATCATCGGCACCTGCCTGGCCGTATGGGTATCGGATTCGGCCGCCTATTTTATCGGTAAAGCGATGGGAAAACATAAGTTATGTCCGGCCATCAGTCCGGGAAAATCAGTACAGGGCGCGATTGGCGGCCTGCTGTTCGGCGTGCCGGTCGCCGTGGTCTGCTGGCTACACTGGCAAGTATTGCCGCTGTTTGCGGCTATTTTACTGGCTATCGTCACCGTCGTGGCAGGCATGTTGGGCGATTTGTCGGAATCGGTAGTCAAACGCATGGTCGGCGCCAAGGATAGTGGCCGCCTGTTACCCGGCCATGGTGGCATTCTGGATCGCATTGACGCCATTATCATGGCGATACCGGTAACATGGCTGTTGTGGGGCTTACGATGAAGCGAGTTACTGTATTAGGGGCGACCGGCTCGATCGGCTGCAATACTGCCGATGTGATGCTCAGGCATCCCGACAAATTTTCCGCCTTTGCGCTGGTTGGCCATCGCAATGTTAATAAAATGGTTGAACTGGCCAGCGCGCTACAGCCTGAATGGGTGGTGATGACAGATGCCGCCGCCGCAGCTCAGATCAGAGGAAAACTACCGGCGGGCGTCAAACTCGAAGACAGCATGGAGGCGGCAATCGCCCTCTCATCGGCCTCTGAAGTGGATATGGTGATGGCAGCCATGGTCGGCTCGGCCGGTTTGCCCGCTACGCTGGCCGCCGTGCAGGCGGGTAAACGCGTCGGACTGGCCAACAAGGAGTGCCTGGTGACCGCCGGCCGCCTGTTTATGAATGCGGCGACCGAATCCGGCGCCGAAGTAGTGCCGGTTGATTCGGAACATGCCGCCGTGCATCAGTGTATGCAGGGGCATGATCGCGGCTCGGTTACACGGGTGATACTGACCGCCTCGGGCGGCCCGTTCAGGGATCGTGATCCGGCCACGCTGCATGCAGTGACGCCGGCCGAAGCTGTGGCTCACCCGAACTGGGATATGGGCGCGAAAATCAGTATCGATTCCGCCACCATGATCAACAAGGCACTGGAATTGATTGAGGCGCGCTGGTTATTCGACCTGTCGCCCGATAAACTCTCGGCCATCATTCACCCACAAAGCATTGTACACGCCATGGTGGAATACCGGGATGGTTCCGTACTGGCACAACTGGCCATGCCTGATATGCGCATGCCCATCGCCTATGCCCTGCAGGCGGAACCCAGACTGGCAACCGGCATGGACTGGCTGGATCTGGCGCAGACAGGCTCGCTGAGCTTTCAGACCGTGGATCATATCCGCTTTCCGGCCATGCGACTGGTACAGGATGTGCTTGGCGGCGAGGATTCGCTGTCCATCGCATTCAATGCCGCCAATGAAGTAGCCAACGCCGCCTTTCGTGAACAGCGTATCGGTTTTATGCAGATTGTGGCAACCGTTGAGCAGGTGCTGGCAAAGGTGGAAAATGTCCCCGTGGGCACGCTTGACGAGGTATGGTTGCATGACGGCCATGCCCGAAAACTGGCACATGAGGTGATCGCAACGTGACTGAAATCATTCATACATCCCTGGCTTTTGTTGTGGCCATCGCTGTGCTCGTTGCTGTGCATGAATATGGCCATTTTACGATGGCGCGACGTCTCGGCATCAAGGTGGAGAAATTCTCCATCGGTTTTGGCCCCGCCCTGTTTTCATGGCGCAGCCGGGATCAGGAAGTGCTGTATGTGATCGCGGCTATACCGCTGGGCGGCTATGTGAAAATGCTGGGTGAAAATCCGGATGAACAAACCGATGAAACGCAGGATCAATTATCTGATGAGGATAAAGCCCGAGCCTTTAATAATCAGCCGGTGTGGAAGCGGGCCGCTGTGGCCGTGGCCGGGCCGGGCTATAACTTCCTGTTCGCCATTATCATTTACATGGTTGTCGGCTGGATCGGACAACTGGTATTACCACCTGTCATCGGCGATGTGGCACCGGCATCGATGGCGGAGCAGGCCGGTCTGCATGTGGGTGAGCGTGTTGTCAGCGTCGGCGGCAGCCCTGTACACTCATGGCAGCAACTGGAAGAAAAACTCAAGCAGCATGTCGGCTCAACCGTCACCCTCGAACTGAGTCAGGATGGCAGCATTATCAAACGACAACTGCGACTGCCGGCCCAGAAAAAAGACCCGTTGCTGATGAATGTAGCCGATCAGGTAGCCGGTTTCAGTCCGGGTCTGATCATCCATATTGATGAGGTCATGGCCGATTCGGCTGCACAACGCTTCGGGCTGCGTAAGGGTGATATTATCAAACAGATCAATGGCTGGCCTGTATCCAATATCAGGCAGTTCATTACCAGGGTCAAAGCCAATGCAGGCCAACCCGTGACGATGGTCATCCAGCGCGGACAGACACTGATGACGCTGAATGTGATCCCCTCCCCCGATCAGAAAAAACAGGGGCGGCTGGGGGTACGTCTGGCTTCCCAGTCACTGTACGACAGCGAAGAATATCGCATGGGGCTGTTCGAGGGTGTGCAGTACGGATTTGCCCGCACATGGGAGATGACTGTCATGACACTGGGCGTATTTGGCAAAATGGTGACATCTGCTATTCCAGCCGATAATCTCGGTGGCCCCATTGCCATTGCACAGCTGGCAGGAAAAACTGCCGACATGGGGCTGGTTTACTTCCTTGGATTCATGGCTCTGATATCGGTGAACCTGGGGGTGTTAAACCTGCTGCCGGTTCCTATTCTGGATGGCGGGCTACTGTTATACCTCGGAATGGAAAAATTAAGGGGAAAACCATTGTCTCCCAAATTTCTGGAAATTACCCAGATGATGGGGTTGGTGTTGATCGTCAGCTTGATGATGTTTGCTTTTTATAATGATCTGTCGCGTTAACGCGCATGGATTTTTTCCACCCCGTGGTATGAAATTTTACCACGTGGCAGAAAAAATCATGCAGGCGCGTTATTATTACTTTAGTCGGGGATAACATGCTGAATGCAGTCAAACTCTTATCTGTCGCTGTCCTGTTTGCCATATGCGCATCCTACAATGCGATTGCAGCGGGCGCGCAGCCGGAAACAGGCACACATGCGCCGCTGATTCTCTCCATTAATGTGGAAGGAAACCATAACGTTGAAAAAGAGGCGGTGCTCGCTAAGATGGATAGCCGCGTGGGCGAAACGCTCAGTCGCCGTCAACTGAGTCGGGATGTGCGCAGACTGTATAAAAGCGGCTTCTTTTCCGATATCAGTTTTACCGGCGACAGGACGAGCCGTGGCGTCCATCTGGTGTGTCATGTCAAGGAATACCCGTTGATTGCTAAAGTGGAGATGGAGGGAAACAGCGAGTTTCCGCTCAAAGACCTGCAACTGAAAATGAAACTGAAACCTGGGCGCATCTATAGCCCGATGTACCGGAAATCGGATCGCAACCTGCTGAGAAAGGGCTATTTAAAAAAAGGTTATTATCAGGTTGGCATCGATTTTATTCCTCATAAGCGCAAGGATGGCAGAATTAACCTGCTGATCCGAGTACATGAGGGGAAAATTACCCGCATCAACCGCATTCATATGATTGGCAACAAAGCGTTCAGTGATGCCACATTGCTGGGTCAGATCGCTTCCAGGCAGTCCGGCCTGTTCGCATGGTTTTCCGACCGGGATATTTTTGACCAGAAGCGTTTTGGCGCCGACAGCCAACTCCTGCAGCAGTATTATCTGAACCATGGCTACCTGGACATGAAATTTAATTCAAAGCAGATCACTATGGAAGCGGACAAGAAGAGTTTTTCCCTGACCTTCAGTATCCACGAAGGCCCGCGTTATCGTGTTAGTAAAATCGGTCTGCAGGGAGATCTTGTCCCTGACCGCGACACCTTGCAAAAACTGGTTGCGATGAAAGCGGGCGATATCTATTCACTCGATAAAATGCGCAAAACAATTACCGCCATCACGGACCGGGTCGGCGATGAAGGCTATGCCTTCGCCTCCGTAACGCCGCAGTTGAACCGGAATCTTGATGACCATACCGTGGCCATCACGTTTGATATCGAAAAAGGCAGGGAGGTCTATATAGAACGCATTGAAATCTCCGGCAATGACAAAACCGATGATAACGTCATTCGCAGACAGCTGGTGCAATCGGAAGGGTCGCGATATGCAGGCTCCCAGATCGAGCACGGCAAAGAAGCACTGAAGCGAGCCCCTTATCTTAGTGATACACGGATCTCCTTTCCGAAGGGGACTGCTGATAATAAAGTCGATATGAAGGTGGATGTCACCGAAAAAAAATCAGGCACCATCTCCGCCGGCGTCGGCTTTTCGCAACGGGAAAAGGTCATTCTCAATGCTAAAATTGCGGAAAAAAACTTATTTGGCAAAGGCTATCAGGCCGACCTCAACGGCCAAGTGGGAAAGATCACGCAAAATATTACCGGCAGCCTGACCGATCCGTTCTTTCTGGACTCGAATGTCAGTGCCACTATCAACGGCTTCAGAACCAAAACAAGTTCTCAGACATTTGCCAATTACGATACATCTTCGTTTGGCGGCGGCCTGGGTTTCGGAATTCCAATTACCCATTACATAACCTATAACATTAATTATCAGTTCAACAGCACCAACCTGTCCACCATCCCCCTTAACAACCCTTCTCTGTTCCAGAAAGCCCAACTGGGAAGTCAGACAACTAGTGAGTTCACGCAATCCATCACATGGGACTCCAGAGACCGTTTTACAGACACGACCAGCGGGCATGTTGACTCATTAAGCATCAGCGTCGCCGGCCTTGGCGGAACCAACAAGTTTGTAGAATCCGGGGCCTCAAGCAAATGGTATTTTCCGTTTGGCAAAGCACAAAATATCGTACTGAATCCCTCTATACGGTTTAATGCAATTCGTGCTTTTTCGGGAACAAGCATACCGCTGTACCGTCGCTATTCTCTCGGCGGCATCGGTAGTCTGCGCGGCTTTGATACATTCGGCGTCACCATCCGGGATCCGCTAACCGGTGACCCTGTGGGCGGTGATAATCAGGTGACTGCTTCGCTTAATCTTTTCTTTCCCCTGCCCTATGTTGAGACTTCAGGCATTCGCGGCCTTATTTTTACCGATGCGGGAAACGTATGGGGCTCGGCTTCTGCTGTAGTCCCCAATACTCCGCCAATTAATGTGCATGAACCATTTGCTTTATCCCGTGCCCGCGTTACGGCAGGGTTCGGCATAGAATGGCTATCACCCATCGGGCCGGTTGGCCTGTCCTGGGCAGTCCCGATCAGATCACAACCGCAGGATCTTCAAAAAAGTTTTGAATTCGCGATTGGATCAACATTTTAACAGCAAAAAAAGCGTAAACTATCACACAGGAGTACCCCATGATGAAAAAGATAAATATCAAAGCCCTGCTGATCTCAATCAGCGCGGTGTTCGTATTCGGGCTGGCATCTGTCCAGGCGGCAGAACTGAAAATCGGATATATTGATATTAAAACTGCACTGGAGAGTACGGCGGAATATCAGCAGGGCATGAAACGCCTCAAAGCGCTCAGTAACAAAAGAATAAAAGCCCTTAAAGCGCTGAAAGAGAAAATCTCACAATCGGAAAAAGATCTCATGGGTCAGTCGCTGGCCATGTCGCAGGAAAACCTGGCGCAACGTCAGCAGAAACTCAAAGAAATGGGTAAAAATTTCCGGCGTATGCAGCAGGATGCACAGGAAGAGCTATCAGCCGCGAAAAACCGCATGGATATTGCAGCGATGGCAAAATTCCAGAAAGTCATGATAGCTTATGGAAAAGGACATCACTTTGACATGTTGATGCCCAAACCTGTTTTCATCTATGCCAATCCTAAGCTGGATGTGACAGGCGATATTATCAAATTGCTGGATGCCAAAAAATAAGACTGCAAGCGCATGAAATCCATATCCCTTAGCGATGTAGCCGGTTTCGTCAACGGCGTGATCGAAGATCGTGCCAGTGATAACGCCAATACCCGCGCCAATACCCGTATAACAGGGCTCAACACGCTGCGCAGAGCCGGTGCATCAGAAATCTCTTTTCTGGCCAATCGCCGTTACAAGAGTGATCTGGAAAACACGGCTGCCGCCGCTGTATTGCTGGCTAACGACGATACTGCCACCGTACATTGCGATGTGATTCGCGTTGCCGACCCCTACCTGGCTTTTGCTACCCTGCAACGTGTTTATCACCCACAGCCAACAGCACATGGACAACGCCATCACTCAGCCGTCATTGATCCCTCTGCTCTGTTGGCCGACGATGTAGATGTTGCGGCTCATACCGTAATTGGCGCAAATGCCCGCATTGGCACCGGCACTATCCTTGAGCCCGGTTGCGTGATCGGTGCCGGGGTAACCATTGGCAAGCACTGTTTGCTGCATGCCAATGCTGTGGTTAATGGCAACTGTGTACTGGGTAATG
>JALUWF010000076.1 GCA_027019785.1 Mariprofundus sp.
CAAGTTGATGCATGATAGCGCCATGTTATCCACCAGTCTGACCGACAAGCGGATTCTTGTGACGCGGGCCAAAGAGCACTGTGCATCTGTGAACAGGATGGTGCAATCGCGCGGGGCCATTGCGGTCACTTTACCGTGCCTCAGTATTGAAGATATGCCGCAGTCTGTTGCTGCCGGCATGGTTATGTTGGATGCTTACAGTGACGTGCTGTTTAGCAGCGTCAATGGCGTGCATGCAGTGGCAAAGGTTGTAGCTGATAACGGCAGTAGCCTGGGTGAAATGCTGCTGAACAGGCGTATTTCGGCTATTGGCGATAAGACTGCAGCAGCATTGTCTGAGTTGGGTGTTGGTGTTGATGTGATACCGGAGCATGCATCGCAGGATGGTCTCATTGATGCTTATGGCAGCAAGGGACTGCCGCACAGTTTGCTGTTTTTTCGCGCCGAAGAGGGACGTGACGCCCTGGCTGGAGCGCTGACGCAACAAGGGGTCAGGGTGGTGACAATCCCGGCCTACCGGACGATTTGCCCGTTGGAAGATGCGAGCGATGTGATCGTCATGCTACAACATGGCGAGATTGAGGCGGTATTGCTGGGTAGCACTAAAACGGCCGCGCACTATCTGCAACGGATCGATTCTGCCGAGCTGGCCAACCGACCTGTGATCGTTGCTATTTCAGAAAAGATGGCCGCATCGGCGCGCCGGTTGGGATTGAACGTGCAGGTTGTAGCCAAACGCGCTAGTTTTGAGGCCATGCTCGATGCACTGGCCGAGTATTTCGATTCCGGGAGTTAATAGTATATGTCCTTGCCTGATTTGATGATCCGTCCGCGCCGATTGCGTAATTCGGCAACGATTCGCCGTATGGTGCGGGAAACTGTGTTGACTACGGCAGACCTGATTTACCCTCTGTTTGTTGATGAGACCATTGAGGATGCCGTGCCGGTGAAGAGTATGCCTGGCGTATCGCGTATTCCGTTGTCTCAGGTTGCCGATACAGTGAAAAAAGTCGAGGCGTTGGGTGTGCCCGGCGTTATCCTGTTTGGCATTCCGGCTGAAAAAGACGCGGTTGGATCCGGCGGCTGGGATGCCGATGGCATTGTGCAGCAGGCGATTCGAGTTGCCAAGGCGGCTTGTCCCGATATCTGTGTCATTGCCGATGCCTGTTTCTGTGAATATACCGATCATGGACACTGCGGCGTGCTGCACGGCGAAAATGTTGATAATGATGAAACCCTGATCAACCTGCAAAAAGAGGCGGTATCCTATGCCGAGGCCGGCGTCGATATTGTGGCCCCATCCGGTATGATGGATGGCATGATTGCGGCCATTCGCACGGCACTCGATCATGCGGGATTTTCGCATACGCCGGTGATGTCGTATGCGGTAAAATATGCTTCCGGTTATTTCGGGCCATTTCGCGATGCGGCGGATTCGGCGCCGAGTTTTGGTGATCGCGCCAGTTATCAGATGGATCCGGCCAACCGTCGCGAAGCGTTGAAAGAGGCTTTTCTGGATGTGGATGAGGGGGCGGATATGCTGATGGTCAAACCGGCGTTGGCTTATATGGATATCATCAAGGAAGTGAAAGATGCCACCCAACTGCCGCTGGCGGTGTATAATGTGTCGGGTGAATATGCCATGGTGAAGGCGGCGGCAGCCAATGGCTGGATTGATGAAAAACGGGTGGTGCTGGAAACCATGAACGGCTTCAAACGCGCCGGTGCGGATATGATTCTGACCTATCACGCGCTGGATGTAGCGCGCTGGCTGAACGAAGGGTGAGTCTGTTATGACAAAGCCAACAGATGCGGACAGCCCGAAAGAGATCGATCAGGATATAGTCGAAACGGTGATAGCGGATAGCGCGCCGACAGATACCGATGCTGAAACGCAGCCAGCACCAAAGAAAAAATCGCACGGCGGGCGCAATGTCATACTGATCCTGTTATTTATTGTGGCCGCAGTCGCCGGCGCGCTGGCCTTGAGTGGTAAATTCATGCCTCTGTATGAGTCGATTACAGCCAGACTTCATCACCGTGCTTCGCAACAGGATCAATTGGCGGCTTCTACGCCCGCTGAAACAAAGGTGGCGCCGTCGTCCGTGGTCAGCAAACCAGTCGCAGTGACTCAGTCGGAACCGGAACAATCGAACCGGCAACAGCTGAAAAAGGCACAACGGACGGAATCCGCCAGAACGGAACAGAGCGGATCAGAACAGCACGTGGCAGATCAGATTCAATCCGAACGGCCTCCTGCCATATCCTCTGAAGATGTACAGTCGCTACTGTCCAGTATCGAAGGATTGCGTCGTCAGCTACAGCAGATGAGCGTAGCGCAACGAGCACTCCAAAATGGATTGAAAGCGCAGCAGGAGATGAACTTACAGGTGCGTTTGCGCTGGATTATCGATCCGGCCAGTCGCCTGCCACAATTGCAACTGGCCTGGGAAGAAATTTCCCTGTTGCCCGGTTTGAGCAATAGCCAGCGCAGTGAAGCTGTCCGCATGCACAAGTTGGCCAGAGCCCGCGTGCAGCAGTTAAAACAGTGGCAGGATGCCTTGAATAAATGGGCTGATGCGCTGGTTACGCCGGTACAGCGTAATATTCTGCCGCAGCCCGAATATCCGTGGCTGGCATGGATCGTGAGCCAGTTTCAGTTGCGACAGGCGCCATCTGTTGAATCGCGTCACCTGAGCAATCTCAGGGCGCGGCTGCTGGATGCGGCGCGTCACTTAACGCTGGAATCGTGGCCGCTGAAAGGTGAGTGGCAGAGTTTGCGGGCCGAACTGTTGCTACAAATCAAAGCGATGCAGCATGGTGCGAAGATAAACACCCAGGCGATTGAAATCGGGCTGCCGGAAAGTTTTGATGCGATTCAGGCCGATATTGCAACGCTGCGTCATACTGCCCTGCAATGGCAGCATGGAGGTGTGCAATGAGACTGATTTTGCTGCTACTGCTGTCGCTGGCTGTCAGTATTGCCCTGATTGTGTTTCCCGATATTGCCGATCAGGCCCTCCGTATTGAGGCATTTGGCTGGATATTTGAAACCAGACAGGGGGCGTTTATTGTGGCGCTGCTGGCGCTGTTATTGGTGCTCTGGTTGTTGCGAAATATTGTTGGCGCGCTGTTTGCCGGGCCCGGCGTGGCCTGGCGTTCGCTACGGTTGGGCAGTCGCAAACGGCGTGAGAAGAAGCTCAGGGATTTGGCGCTTCAATGGTTGAACGGACGCAGCGATATCAGTATCAGAGGCCTGAAGCGATGCCGGGGCATACTGCCTGACTGGGCGAACGAGTTGCTACAGATCATGTTGACGCCGGTGTTGGAATTACCGCTGCCAGGCGAAGATCAGGATACGTTACTGACCGTGATGACAGCTCGCAGGGTCACCGATCCCGGCGCCGAGCATCTTGTCGATATGGCTACCCGCAAGGCTCATCTGGAAGCCTGGTTGCAAGCCAGTCCCGGTGCTCCGCTAGCCTCATCCCGTATGGCGGATATGGCCGGAGAAGAGGGCGACCTGGTTGAGTTTATCAACCGGCTGGAAGCGGATTGGAAGCGGGGGCGTCGAACTTCCGAGTCGGCAAAGCCGCGTCTGGTGCGCGCCTGTTTGAAGCTGGCCGAGCAGCAGCCGGAGCAGGCGATCGCCTATCTGGGCAAGGCTTACCATCTGTTGCCTGATAATGCCGAAGTGTTGCTGGCTTATGGACAAGCCCTGCTGGCCAATGGCGACGTAAAAATGGTGCAGCGATTATGGAGTGAGTTTCTGGAGCAGCATAGCCATTATCGCATTGCTCGCGCCCTGATCGGGCTGCAGCGCGATGACCCGATCCGGGCATATCGTAAACTGGAACGCAAAACAGTGGATATGCTCAATCCGGCGCAGCGCTGGTTGCGGGCTGAACTGGCGCACGTTGCTAAACTGGACGGGCTTGCTATGGAGCAGATGCAGTCACTGGCTGACGAGTGTGGCAGTGCCGTGGCGTGGAACAGCCTGGGACAATGGCATGAAGCGCAGGAAGAGTTTGACAAGGCGGCAGTCTGCTACCGTCATGCATTGGAAAAACAGCTGGCCGGATAAACGTGAGACAATTTTTTTCCATACTGTTCCGCTGGCTGGGGCGGTTGCGCAATTTGGTGATCAACGGGTTGTTTATTGTGTTCCTGTTGCTGCTTGCGGCTGCTTTTTTTGTCGAGCAGCCGCAGGTGCCTGATGATGCCGCGCTGATTGTGAATCCCAAAGGTGTTATTGTCGAAGAACTGGCTCTGCCATCCACATCCGGCTTGCCGCTGAATATATCGGCGCCGACGCAAACGCAGCTGCGTGATCTGGTTGCCGTGATGAAGCATGCGACCGATGATAGTCGTATTCACCTGATGGTGTTGAAGCTGGATGAGATGGGTAAAACCGCATTGCCCGTGTTGCAGGCGGTGCGCAAGGCGATTGAGACATTCAAGACCTCCGGTAAAATGGTGGTGGCCATCGGTCCGAATTATTCGCAATCGCAGTATTATCTGGCAGCTACGGCGGATAAGGTGTTTTTAGATCCGCTCGGCGTTGTCGGCCTGCAAGGGTTCAGTATTTATCGCAACTACATCAAAGATGCGCTGGATAAGCTGCATATTGATATTCAGCTGTTTCGGGCCGGAAAATATAAAGCGGCAATTGAACCGCTGGTGCGCAACGATATGTCCAAAGAGGACAGGCAATCCAACCGCGCTCTGCTGAATGTGCTATGGAGCGCCTATAAAAACGATATTTCCAGCATGCGCAATATCAAGGCGGCACGTTTGCAAACCGTGCTTGATCACCCTTCGATTTATCTGGCTGAAGCCGGTGGCAGTACCGCCGAACTGGCCAGGCGCGAAGGGCTGGTCGATGCGTTGGCCGACCACGGCAGTATCCATAATTATATTGCCGGCGCTATGGGGGCGCAGTCAGATGTTTATGCCAGCATCGATTTTCACCATTATTTGAACGCCACCAGCGATGATGCGCCAGCCCAAAAGAGTAGCCGGGTGGGCATCATCACGGCCAGCGGTATGATTCTCGATGGCGCGCAGCCGCCCGGTTCGGTGGGCAGTGATAGCATGATGGAGATGCTGGATCGAGCCCGGCGCGATACGGCCATCAAAGCGGTTGTGATTCGAATAGATAGCCCCGGCGGCAGCGCGCAGGCATCGGCAGCCATTCGTAGTGAAATTGTGCGACTGAAAAAAGCAGGTAAACCGGTGGTTGTGTCGATGGGGGGCATGGCGGCTTCCGGCGGTTACTGGATGGCTACGTCAGCCGATCAAATTTGGGCTTTACCGACCACCATTACCGGTTCGATTGGCGCATTCGGGGTGTTGCCCAATATGCAGGACGGATTGGAGCAGTTGGGCGTACATAGTGATGGCCTGGGTACGACAGCCATTGCCAGTGGTGTGCGGATGGACCGCGCCTTGCCACCGGAATTGAACAAAGTCATGCAATTGTCCATACAACATATTTATGGCCGGTTTTTGCAGGTCGTCGCCAGTGGCAGAAAAATGTCGGTTGAAAAAGTAGCAGCCATAGCTCAGGGGAGGGTGTGGAGCGGTCTGGATGCAAAGCGGATCGGGCTGGTTGATTCGCTAGGCGGATTGGACGATGCTGTCAAGGCTGCTGCAACACTGGCTGGCATTGAACATGATTATAGCCGGATGCGCATTACCCAGGCGCTGGGTTGGCGCGATATGATTCTGGCGAGGTTACTTGGCGATGCCGACACGCTGTCAGCGCACACTTTTGCAGTGACCGCGTCACGCCTGTCTCTGTTGCTACCGGAATCCATGTTACAGGATGTTACTGCAGTAACCCGCCTGACCGGACTTGCAGCGGGCAGACCGGGCATGTTTGCCATGTGCAATGTGCGCGTTGAATAGTCTCTTACGAAAAGTATCTCGTGCAAAATGCAGAAGAAATAAAACGATTGGGTTTGTTTCTCTTTGCGTCTTGGCAAGAGGCGCTTTTGACTTTGGATTTGACTGGTTTGGAGGTGATGATGAAACATATCGTGATGTGGAAATTAAGGGATAAGTCGGATGCTCCGCATATCAAAGTGCGACTGGAAGCACTGGCCGACAAAATCCCCGGTTTGCTGAGTATTGAAGTCGGTATTGATTTCCTCGGTTCGGAGCAGTCTGCCGACCTGGTGCTGGTCGCCGAACTGGAAAGCCGCGCGGCGCTGGAGGCATATCAGAATCATCCGGAACATCAGGCTGTGATTCCTCTGGTTAAAGCGGTTGCCATTTCCCGGACTGTGATCGATTTTACAGTGTAACGCTGTAACATTGTAAAATTCTGACCTAACCATTGCATGTCGATAATCCGGACTAAAATACAGGGTTGTTTGGCGCTGGCAGATGCATAGAATGCCGTTCGCCGATGATGAGGCAGTGACTCATGAGGCATGAGGCATGGGGGACTGTTATGGCTGACGCGTATATAGCTTCAATGGTTGTTGTATGCGCTCCGGATAAGAAGTGAATAATCTGTGGCGTTGCGCCACCGATGTTACCCATCATGTCTATTTGATGATATCTTTTAATTATTCCATTTGATAAACCATTTCGCAGGAGATTTCAGTGACTGATCAGACGCGCAGAGCGCTTTTATATACCGTAGCCAGTGGCATGGGGGCGGCGGGTGTTGCTACGACAGTAGTTCCATTTGTGCGATCCATACAGCCGGCAGCCGATACGCTGGCGGCGGCAGTGACCGAATTTGACGTGTCCACTGTTGATGAGGGCATGATGAAGACCATTGCCTGGCGCGGTCAGCCGGTGTTTGTGCTGCACCGGACTGCGACCATGCTGAAAGATTTGTATGGCCACGATGAGTTATTGCGTGATCCAATGTCGCGGGCAATTCCCGAAGTGCAGGCTGACTGGATGAAAACGGATGAACAGCGTATTACACGCGCCATCAAACCGGAATTTCTGGTGATCAGCGCAGTCTGCACGCACCTTGGCTGCATCCCCGGTTTTATGCCGACCGAGGGTCAGAAAGACTGGGGAGATGTTGTGCCGATCAACTGGCCGGGTGGCTGGCACTGTGCCTGTCACGGTTCCAATTACGATCTGTCCGGTCGGGTGTTCAAAGAGGTGCCAGCGCCGTATAACCTGTTTATGCCGCCTTACAAATATACCAATGACACAACAATCCTGATCGGTTAAGGAGCGACAAGATGATTAAGAAGATATTGGATTCGAGTGCTGCGCAGTGGCTGGATGATCGCACCCATGCGGTGCAATACATCCGTTTTCACCTGATTGATTACCCGACGCCGAAAAATCTCAATTACATGTATGCCTTTGGTTCCATTGCGCTGGTCGTGCTCATATTGCAGGTCTTGAGCGGACTATTTCTGGCTATGGATTATAAGGCGGCAACGCTGCCCACTGGCAATGGATTTTCGCTGGCCTTTGATTCGGTCGAACGCATCATGCGCGATGTCAACTATGGCTGGCTGATTCGTTATATGCATGCGGTCGGTGCAACGACATTTTTCTTTGTGATTTATCTGCATATGGCGCGTGGACTCTATTATGGCTCCTACAAAAAACCGCGCGAATTTCTGTGGATTATGGGCGTGATGATTCTGCTTATTATGCAGGCGACAGTATTCTTTGGCTATCTGCTGCCATGGGGGCAGATGTCATTCTGGGGCGCGACGGTGATTACCAATATTTTCGGTGCGGTTCCTGTCATTGGCGATTGGCTGCTACAGCTGGTGCGTGGTGGATTTTCCGTTGGCGATCCGACACTGGGACGTTTTTTTGTCCTCCATTTTCTGACGCCGTTATTGCTGATCGTGGTGGTGTTATGGCATGTAATGGCGTTGCATGTGGTGCATTCCAATAACCCGACCGGCGTGGAAACGAGTAAGAAAAACATTATCCCGTTTCATCCCTATTATACGGTTAAGGATTTGCTCGGTATCGGCGTATTTTTGATAATCTACAGCTATTTTGTATTCTTTAATCCGACCGGCAACGGGCTGATTATTGAAGTCAACAATTTCAATCCGGCCAACCCGATGCATACGCCGGGTGATATCTCTCCGGTCTGGTATCTGACGCCGTGGTATGAAATTCTTCGTAGCGTGCCCAATAAACTGCTCGGCATCGTCGGCATGGGGTTCGCCTATGTCTGTCTGTTTCTGCTGCCATGGCTGGATCGTTCTCCGGTGCGTTCAGCGCGCTATCGCCCGGTTTACCGGATGATGCTGATCGTGTTCTTCGTGGCTATCGGTACGTTGGGTTACTGTGGTCACCACCCTGTCACGCCTGAACTAACGCTGGTCGGGCGTATCGCTTCTGTCTTCTATTTTGCATTCTTCTTCCTGCTGCCTTTTGTGCATAAATTTGAGAAAACCAAACCCTTGCCGGAGGATGTATAAGATGAAAAGAATCGTCATGAGCTTCGTCCTGTTCATCTGCCTGAGTGGGGCTACCGGATTGATCCAGGCGGAAGAAACTGCGCCCTTGAAGGCGGTTGATATAAGTCTGGATCAGGCTACCTTAAAACAGGGTTTGGGTGTGTTTACGGATGTCTGCATGGGTTGCCACTCGCTGCGTTATATGACCTGGAAAGATCTGATGGATTATAAGGAGATCGGCCTTAATCGTAAGGCAGTAGATGAACTACGTGGTGATGCACCGCTGAATGCTCATATGATGACGGGGCTAAGCGAAGCCGACGCCAAAGAGAGTTATGGCACTGTGCCGCCAGATCTGTCGGTCATGGCGCGGGCGCGTGAAGGAAAGGGTGCTTATATCTATTCGTTGCTGACCGGTTTTGAGCATGATCCCAAGGGCCGCATCATGGATGGTAACTACAACATCTATTTTCCGGGCCATCGCATTGCCATGTCGGATCCTCTCGGTTGGCTCGATCACGATGCAGCTGATGAGAAGGATCTGAAACAGCAGGCTCGCGCAGTGGCCTCCTTTTTAACATTTGTGGGGGATCCGCATCAGTTGGAGCGGCAGACTATCGGTAAATGGGTGATGATATTTCTGATTGTGCTGACGTTCGTATTCTGGCTGTTGAAACGTGCAGTCTGGAGCGATGTGGAGCATTAGTTTCTGTGTCTGCGTAATGATTACGCCTGTCAGGCGTTGTTGGAGCGGGTTAGTATATTCGTAAAGGTAAGAACAGTGAAAAAGGAGAGAGTAATGAAAAAAACAGTGATGATTGCTACAGTGGCAGCGATGCTGGTTGCCGTAAGTATGCCAGTGGTGGCGCAGGCCGGTGCGGAAGCGCGTTGCAAGTCCTGCCATAATTTTTCCGACAAGAATAAGGTCGGGCCTGGTTTGAAGGGCGTGTTCGGCAGCAAGGCCGGCACGCATGCCGGTTACAAATATAAATTCACCAAGTACATCAAGGGCGATCCCTGGGTATGGGATGAAGCACATCTACGTGCCTGGATTCTGAATAGCAAGAAGGCGGTGAAGGAATTCACCGGCGATCCCAAGGCCAAAACCAAGATGGGCGCACAGCATGTCAAAGGTGCCAAGGCGGATGCGATTATCGCTTTCCTGAAAGATCTGAAATAGACCTTTGGGTTCAAAAAGACAAAAGCATTCACAGCAAAGCTCGCCATTTTGGCGGGCTTTGATTTTTCAGGCGTTTGCCAGAGCCGTGAATGTTGCGTATTGCATGATGTTGCGATGTGTACCATAATACACATTTCGAGGTGTATGGAATGCGTACTAATATAGTATTAGATGATAAATTAATTGAAGAAGCATTTAAATTCAGTAGTGCAACGACAAAGCGTGATTTGGTTCATCAGGCCTTAAAGGATTTTGTTAACCGCCATAAACGCAGTAATATACTTGAATTGGTAGGGCAGGTGGAGATTGCAGAGGAGTATGATTATAAGGCTCTGCGCCGGAATGAAAACTGACCATGTATCTGGTTGATACTTCGGTATGGATCGGGCTCTTTCGTCAAACAGAGACAGCAGCAGTTCACTGTTTTCATAAAATATTGGAGCGTGATATTCCTTTTGGTGTCAGCAGCGTTATTTTTCAGGAATTGCTACAGGGTGCAAAAAATGAGTCCGATTATCAAAGGCTGTATGATTATGTGGGGAGTCAGTGTTTTTATCACCCAAAAGATGAAATTGACAGTTATGCCAATGCCGCGCGTATCTATTTTGACTGCCGGCGCAAAGGCGTGACCATTCGTTCAACTGTGGATTGTCTGATTGCCCAGGTTGCCATGGAACACCATTTGATTCTGTTGCACGATGATGTGGATTTTTGTCATATGGCAACAGTGATCAAAGATTTGAAAATACGTTCGCAGTAGGCCTGACTGCTGACGAATGCAGTTTTTTTATTCTCATCAGCGGTTCGATGTTTGTTGCAAAGCCCGTCATTTTGGCGGGCTTTGCTGTTTTAGGGCATTTGCCAGTGTTGTGAATGCCGACTCCTTACCGAGGATCAGCAAGTTGGCGATGTTGGCGCTGACCACGGCTAGCATGCCGGGCAGGATGATGTTGGGATTGGATGTCAGTTCCAGCAGGGCAATCAATGCAGTCATGGGAGCACGCAGTGAAGCGCCGAGCATGGCGACCATACCCAGGATAGCGTAAAAACTGCTCGAGCCAGCATGGGCTGGATAGAGACCACTGGCGATCAAACCGGCGGCGGATCCGATGGCGCCGCCGATGACCAGCATCGGGCCGATCAGACCGCCTGGAATGCGCAGTCCGATACAAACGGCCGTGCCAATTAACTTGGTGAAGATCAGCGCCAGTACAAGGGTGAATGCGACTTGTCCGTGTAGCATCGCTTCCAGCGTATCATAACTGATGCCCATGATTTGCGGTGTCCATAGTGCCAGGATGCCGGTGCATAGTCCGGCCAGTACGTAGCAGCGCGTGAGCGACCATGATACGGTGCTACGCAGGATAGATTCACTCAGGCTGACAAACAGCATAGCACACAGGCCGGCTATAAAACCCATGGCTGCGATGAAGGGCAACTCCAACAGTGAACCAAGATTGATGACAGGAATGGCGAATGATGGTGCAGAGCCATGAAATTCACGACTGATGATGGCACCGACGACTGAGGCCATAATGACCGGAAAGAAACGTATAATCTGATACTTTACCTGTAACACCTCAATGACAAATACGACGCCGGCCAGCGGCGTATTAAAGGCGGCAGCGATGGATGCAGCTGCGCCACAGGCGAGCAGCGTATGATTCTCTTCGGCGTTGGTGGTGATAAAGCGCCCGATCAGACTGGCACTGGCGGCGCCGATGTGAACACCGGGCCCTTCTCTGTCGACAGAATGGCCACTGATGATTGCCACGATACCGCCCAGAAACTGAACCAGCGTATTGCCGCCGGGCAAACGCTTGCTGCCGGGCAGGTGGATGCGGTTGAGAATATGTACGACGCCAATTTCCAGATAACGTGAGGGAAGCCGCGACAGGACAAGCCCAAGCAGCAATCCTCCTGCGACCGGCAGGATGATCCGCGCCCAGGCAGGCAGCGCTTCATAATTGCCAATTTGCCCGCCGGGCAGAAATTGAGACTGGGTGATTTCAATACACCAGCGAAAGAAGAGTACGCCAAAACTGGCCAGCACGCCGGCGCAACTCCCTAGCAGAGTCAGACGAACGAGCATTTTTCGCGGCATGGGCGTGGACATTAGCCCAGTTTAGACAATGAGCCTTGTGAATGCACTGTTTTTGATCCCTTATGAAATAATATCTCGTGCAATGTACAAGAAATAAAAACATAAAATCAAAAGATTTTCACCACAGAGGATACAGAGAGCACAGAGGAAAAGCAGAGAAAGGCAGAGGAAAAGATGAATAGGGTTTTCCTTGGCGTTCTTTGCGTCTTGGTGAGAGGCAGTTTTGGAGGGTTTAAAGACTTGATCTCGCAAAGCCGCAAAGAACGCAAAGAAAGTCAAAATCTCTTTCAAATTGAAAACGCTCACATGAAAGCATGATGTTTCTTGCATGGGTTTACTTTGCGTACCCTGTGGTTCAAGATTTTCCTGTTTGGTTCCGGTTATGCGGGTTTGGGGGATGTTCTGTAGCGCTGAATCTGATCGGTGGAAATATGTTTTTACTCTATTTCAGAGGTGTGGATACGGCTTATTTCCATGGTGGAACACATGGCAGTGGGGCAATATTCAATCAACGGGCAGTTGTCGCACTGCGGTTTTGAGCGACAAAATCGTTTGGCATGTTCAACAATCAGAGCGTGAAACTCCTGTAACAGCGGCAGGCTTTCGGGCAGGCGTTGCAGAAAATAGTGCTGAATGCTGTCGTAGTTCAGTTCGGGTCCAAAATGTTCGAGCCGAACAAATAGACGTTTGGTGTAGGTATCCACCACAAAGACCGGCTTATCCAGCCCATAAAGCAGTATCGAGTCAGCCGTTTCCGGGCCGATGCCATGCACGCCAAGCAGGCGTTTGCGCAGTACGCTGGTCGGCCATTTCATTAGCCCGGCGCGCCTGTTCTCCTTGTAATAGAATATGGAGAACTGCTGCAGATATCGCGCTTTCTGCATATAGGAGCCGGATGAGCGAATCACCTCGCCCAGTTGGGCCAGATTGCTGCTGGCGATAGTTTCACAATCGAGCATGTGATACATTTTCAGGCTGGTAATGGCCGTTTCGACATTCTGCCAACTGGTGTTCTGGGTCAAAATAGCGCCCACCATCATTTCAAACGGGGTATCTGCCGGCCACCAGTGTTGCGGGCCGTATGCAGTCAGTAGCCTTTTATAGACCTCAAGCGGCGTGATTAAACTCATGCGCGCTCTTTTAACCGCCTGACCTCAGTACGGTTCAGTGTGCGCCAGCTACCCTTCGGCATGCCTTCTTCCAGTCGTAGCGAGGCGAAACGGGTACGGATCAGTCGGCGTACAGGATGGTCGCATGCTTCCAGTGTACGCCGTACTTCTCGCCAGCGCCCCCGGTGAATGATGATGGTCAGCCAGGTATGCCCTCTGGTTTCCGAGTCAACGGTGATTTCCCATGCATCGCTACGCTCGCCCTGGCCGATATCAATGCCGCCCCGCCGGAGTTTTTCCAGCGTTTCCATCTCCACGACGCCGGCAACGCGGGCCCGGTATTCGCGCGCTACTTTTGCGCCCGGTCTGGTCAGGGCGCGGGTGAGATCGCCATCATCGGTGAGAATCAATAACCCTTCGGTGTCCATATCCAGCCTGCCTAGCGATTGCACATTGGGGGCGACATCAAGAAAATCATAAATCAGCGGACGTCCCCGTTTTTCATCCTTGCGTGAACAGAGTTGACCAGTTGGTTTGTTATACAGGATATAGGTGTGGCTCTGCTGCCGCTCGACGATGTTGCCATCGACGCTGACGCGATCACCCGGTTTGATTTTGACGCCCGGTTCCCTGCAGGGTTTCCCGTTGACGTTAACGCGCCCTGCTTCCACCCAGCGGTCGGCTTCGCGCCGTGAGCAGAGGCCGCATCCGGCCAGATAGCGATTGATGCGTTCGCCTGCGTTTGCAACCGTATCGTCGGATGCGGGCGGCTTCGGTTGCGTCTTGCGGTTTGCAGCTTTTGGCGGTTTTTTCTGTTTCTGTTTCTGTTTGAGTGTCATGGTTATTCCATATTTCCAATATCGGACTGTCGGTCATCGTCCTGTGTCAATGTTTCCTGCTTGAAATCCAAATGTCCGGATGCAGTTGGAGTATCGAATGGGCCGCTAACCAGTTGTTGAATTTCATCTTCATCCATCAACTGTGCCGAATCGGGCAAATCC
Source organism: Mariprofundus sp. (assembly GCA_027019785.1). Taxonomy (GTDB): domain Bacteria; phylum Pseudomonadota; class Zetaproteobacteria; order Mariprofundales; family Mariprofundaceae; genus Mariprofundus. The sequence continues at coordinate 13,803 of JALUWF010000076.1, forward strand.
TGCAGCGAGTTCAGTCCGAAATCGATCATAAAGGCTTTGCCGGTGCCGTACAGGTGTGGTCGACCGGGTACTTCCTTGCGTCCCAGTACCTTGATCCAGCCACGTTCCTGCAAGGTGGCAATCATCTGGCTGGATACTTTAACACCGCGCAGCGCTTCGATTTCGGCCCGTGTGGTTGGTTGCCGGTAGGCAATAATGGCCAGCGTTTCCAGCGCCGAGCGTGATAAGCGCGGCGCTTTCACCTGCCACAGTCTGCGCACCAGATCGGCATGTTCGGGAGCGGTGCGAAATTGCCAACCGCCGGCGACCTGAATAAAATTGATGCCGCGTCCACGATATACGGTTTCCAGTTCAGCCAGTGCGGCGCGGATATCGGCGGAATCGATCTCTTTCCCCAATAGCTCACGCAGCTTTTGCTGACTGACCGGTTCATCGCTGGCCAATACGATGGCTTCGATGCTGCTCTGAAGCGCTGACTCAGGCGTCATCATGATGCGGCCTGCTTCAACAGCAGGGTGACAGCGCCATAATTTTCATGTTGCACCACGCTTATGCTCTGCTGTCGCCATAGTTCCAGAATAGCCAGTACGGTGGTTACCAACGCTTCACAACCGGGCGTGTCACGCAGTAGTTCATCGAGTTGCATGCCGCCGCTGCCGCCAAGGCGCTCCAGCACCACGCCCATCTGTTCGCGTACGCTCATGGTTTCGGAAAAAATATGATGACGCACTTCACCGCCCACCCGCTTGAGGATATTGCGGAAGGCCAGAAGCAGGGCGTCGAGATCTGCTTTTGGCAGCGGCCGCTCCACATCTTCAATTTCGGGGAACAGTGATCTGGTGAATACATCCCGTCTCATCAGCGGCTGTTCATTGAGCTGTTCGGCCAGCATGCGATACTGTTCATAGGCGATCAACTGGGCAGCGAGCTCGGCACGCGGGTCGATTTCATTGCCTTCATCATCGACTTCCGGGCGCGGCAGCAGCATGCGCGATTTTAGTTGTATCAGGGTGCTGGACATGACCAGATAATCACCGGCGATTTCAAGATCGAGCCCGTCATCGGATTCTTTGCGGGCATCGAGTATCTCCAGATACTGGCGGGTAATCATGGCCATCGGGATATCGAATATATCCAGTTTCTGACTGCGGATAAGGTGCAGCAGCACATCCAGCGGCCCCTCAAACTGATCCAGATGCACCGGCGGCAGGGCGCTCTGCGGTGTTTCCTCATCCTCAATCAGCGTGGTCTGCAGCGCTTCGCTCATACGCGATAGCCCATCTTGAGTGTCTTGCGCACTTTTTCCATGGTGCGGCCAGCCTCAATGCGGGCGCGCTCATTGCCGGTGCGCACAATATCGCGCAGATCATCGGGGCGTGAGGCAATATCGGCGCGCCGGTCACGGATCGGTTGCAGTTCTTCCTTCAAATGACTCAGCATGCACATTTTGCAATCAATACAACCGATACCGGCAGTCGTACAACCTTCCTGCACCCAGGCGCGCTCTTCCTCAGTCGAATAAATTTTATGAAAATCCCACACCGGGCATTTCTCCGGCGTACCGGGATCGGTGCGCAGTTTGCGGGCGGTATCTGTCGGCATTGTTTTCACCTTCTTCTCGGTCACCTTCCATGTTTCACCCAGTTCAATGGCATTATTATAGGATTTACTCATCTTGCGCCCGTCCAGCCCCGGCAGTTTGGCGGCAGGCATGAGCAGCGATTGCGGCTCGGGAAACAGCGGCGGGATGCCTTTGCGATACAGGTGATTAAAGCGGCGGGCGACCTCGCGCGTCAATTCAACATGCGGTACCTGATCTTCGCCGACCGGGACACCGTCGGCGCGGTAAATCAGGATATCGGCGGCCTGCAACAGCGGGTAACCGAGGAAACCATAAGTGCCGAGGTCTTTTTCGCGCAGTTGTTCGATCTGGTCTTTATAGGTTGGTACGCGTTCCAGCCATGATAACGGCGTCATAAACGAAAACAACAGATGCAACTCGGCATGTTCCGGCACTTCGGACTGGATGAATACAACGGCTTTTTCCGGATCGACACCCACGGCCAGCCAGTCAATTAACATATCCCAGATGGTATCTTTAACAATGGACGGGTTGGCGTAATCGGTCGTCAACGCATGCCAGTCGGCGGCAAAGAAGAAGCACTGATGTTCATCTTGCAATTTCAACCAGTTTTCCAGCACGCCTTTGTAGTGCCCCAGATGCAGGCGACCGGTTGGCCGCATACCGGACAGAATTCGTTTCGGTTTGTTATCTGAATTGCCCAAGCTTATCCCCTTATCGAAACAGCCACGATCATGGCCAGGTAGCGAACGATAGCAAAGCAGAGGGATGAATGCGACGAACTGACGATGGTGGCTAAGACGGAATGCATTCAGGCATTGACGGGAAGGCTCTTCTCCCTAAAATGCGCGACCTTCACGGCGCTTTAGCTCAGTTGGTTAGAGCAACGGAATCATAATCCGTGTGTCCGGGGTTCGAGTCCCTGAAGCGCCACCAACAACAAAGGGCAGAGTGACTTATGTCACTCTGCCCTTTCGCGTTAGTCTCGTTCCAAATACACGTTACCCAGTTACCAAAATGCGCGAAACACGGCCTGACC
>JALUWF010000077.1 GCA_027019785.1 Mariprofundus sp.
CTGCTTCGGCATGGGTGTTTGGTATATTGTACTTAGTTACTTGCGTAAGCATGTCGACTTAAGGTCGGTCTAGGATCCCTTCACCATAATACAAGGGGTGTTGGGGGAGGCTACCGCTTTATGCGGTCAGTGGACCTTAAGCGACCTTTCCCTTTGGCTTCGACCAGGGTCTAAGTACACAATCCATTCTAAGTCCCCCGATAGGCGGTCTCTATTCCTACCCATAGGATAGGACCTTAAGTCCCTGGGGCACGCCGGCTTACCCACTTCTAGCTCCTAGAGTCATCGAGAGTGCGCCTCGACGTTAAGATTCTGGGCTAGAAGTGCGAGTGAGTCGCCTGGGTCGCGCCTTCCATCGCTGCGGCGGGATTGGTTTGAGGGCCCAGGTACGGCCGGGTTTTCCGGTCGGTTGATCAGGTTTTTTATACCTGTCTTTTTCTGTTACAGAGCGATATCTTGCAATGGCGTCTGGGGGTGACAACCAGAATCAACAGGCGACGGTGGTGAGCATCGACCAAACCCAATTAAAGGGCATTGTCGACAGCGTGGCACACCAATTCGAGGAGCGATTCAGAGCCCTCACTGAGCTTGTGTCAGCCGCCACGCCGATACAGGAGACGCCAGGAGTTCCGGCCGTCTCACCCACAAAGCGTGTGACCCGCAGCCGGGCCGCCAAGCGCACCAATGCTCTCACCCCGTCGACCTCCTCCAACACCGCCCATCGCACGGCGCCATTGTCTCGATCGCCTGCTGCAAAACGGAACCGCCAGAGGTCGACTCCGCGTGATGTCAGCCCCACCGACCTTGCCGTGCCCTCTACCAGCAGGATGTCAGCCCCTCCTCCCGGGTCCTCCGCTAGAAGCGTCGACCGCCCGACGATATCCAGGCGCCAGAGTCCATCTCCGTCGGAGTGCTCTTATCGGCGAGTATCCCATAGTCGTCGTCGCGAGTCGGAGGAGCGAGGAGGGAGCAGGTCATCCAGGCATCGCCGATCCCACAGCAGACGGCGCTCTGTCAGCACAGGCAGGTCGGTCTCACACCATGACGGAGCCCGAGTCGACCCCCACCACCAGGAGTTCCGCGCAGCAGGTGAGAATACCGTATCTGGTTATGCTGCTCTATCAGATCACGTTAGTGTGCAAGTTCGGGACGCCATTTGGCAAGGCATCTATATCCCCCTTGCAGCACTCCGCAGGGAGAATGCATTTAATCTGAACATTTTGTTTCCCTCTCCTAAAGAGCCCAAAACTTTGAATCCTATTTCGACTCTACAAGAATGGATTCACTTATTCTTAACTTTCATTGCTATTCGGCTTCAATCACATCCTATGGAAGCAATACCACTAATCAATTATCAATCCCATATTATGCGTCTTTCTGTTCGGTCATCCATTCGGGTGGCACTCCAATATGACGGGCATTTTCGAATGCAACGGGCCACGCATCCCATCCCATGGGATGTCTTCCGAGTCGACATCCTCTTCGAAGTCGAGGATTACCTCAAGGTCCCTTCATCCCGACCTCGACAGCCCTTTCCCAATCGCGGTGGCGCCAGACAGAGCCGGGTCTGCTACCGATTCAACTCTGAGAAAGGCTGCCTCCACCCCAAATGCATCTTCGACCACACGTGCACCTCCTGCGGCAAAAAAGGTCATCCCAAGACTCAGTGCGCCTCTCAGAAACGACCTAACCCCAAGTAAGACCGCCTTCCGACTGCCGACCCCCATCAACATCCCGGTCTTCGCATCTCTTCTCTCCAGCTTCCCGGCCGCCGATTTCCTGCTTCGGGGGTTTCGAGAGGGCTTCCGGATCCCGTCCACCATTGACCACAACCCTGCGTCAGACGGTTACACCAATCACCGATCCGTCCTGCTCAACCCCCAGGTAGTCCGATCCAAGCTCCAAAAGGAAACGGCGAAACACCGAGTAGCAGGACCCTTTACCACCATCCCTTTTGCCAACACTGTCATCTCGCCCCTGGGTCTCGTACCAAAGAAGGAGAGAGGACAGCACCGCCTCATCCATGACCTCAGCTTCCCCAAAAACGACTCCGTCAACTCCAACATCGACCCAAATCTGACAGCTGTCACCTTCGAGATGTTGGACACTTGCGTGCACCATATGCTCCGTTTGGGACCAGGATGCTTGGTGTCAAAGGCTGACCTGCAGGATGCATTCCGGCTCATCCCCATTTCCCCTCTTGACTATCACCTCCTCGGTTTTTCCTTTGAGGGTTCTTTCTTTTTCGACCGCTGTCTCCCTATGGGTTGCAGCATCTCCTGCCAAACTTTCGAAGCTTTCTCCTCGTCTCTCCAGTGGATTTGCACCACTAAACTTCACGTTCCTGCTATGAGTCATATCTTAGATGACTTCATTTTCTTCGGACCTTCCGATTCGCTCATCTGCTCTTCTGCTCTCAACACTTTTCTTAAGCTTTGCTCTGCTCTGTCTCTCCCTGTTAACGCTGCAAAAACAGTCTCTCCCTCCACTTCTCTATCTCTTCATGGCATCAGAGTCGACACCATCCAGCAGACCCTCAGCCTCCCTGACGACAAACTCCTCTCCCTGCGGCAGCTCATTGCAGACGTTCTTCCCCGACGATCCATCACCCTGCGCGACCTTCAGTCCCTCATCGGCACCCTCAACTTCGCCTGCAAGGTCATCGCTCCTGGCAGGACCTTCCTTCGACGACTCATTAACCTCACGATAGGCGTCACCAAGCCGCTTCATCACATCCGCCTATCTGCCGAGGCTCGTCATGACCTCGCCATCTGGGACCTTTTCCTCCAACACTTCAACGGCACCATGTCCTTCCTCCCCATCCTCTGGACCTCATCCGACGTCCTCCACCTAGCATCGGACGCCAGTGGTTTCGCTTTTGGCGCGGTCCTTCAAAATTCTTGGATCCAGGGCTCCTTCCCTTCTTCATGGACACCTGTCCATATTTCATCCAAGGAGCTCCTGCCCATCGTCCTGGCAATCCGCACATGGGCACCCCGACT
>JALUWF010000078.1 GCA_027019785.1 Mariprofundus sp.
GCGAATAGGCGCGAATTAAATCAAAATCCTGAACCAAAAAAAGATATTTTCAGGGGACTGTGTCAGGCTCCAATTTCGGGCTTGTCCAATAAACGGTTCAGATCGTGGTTCGCTTCGCTCTCACGATCTAACCTTATTCGAGATTCGCGGCTAAAGCAGCACCTCCAGTGCAAACAAATTATTTTGATTGTTGAATGAGTTCATCTATATGATTCAAATCATATAGGGATCGCTCACATCATCATAGTGTTCGGGGATCGGTACGCTAATGGAATCTTGGGATACGGGCGTACAATAAAAACTGAATACCGGAGCAAGCTAATGAAACGAGTCATGATTATATTCGGGGTGGTCTGTACGTTGGGCATATCTATTTCCGTCTATGCCAAAGATAATGCAGATGGCATGGAATCCATGATGAAACATCACCACATGTCGCAGCATCATCAAATGATGCACATGATGAAAACAGATTCAGATAACAGGACTTCACTGCAACTACCCGAGGAGATGAAAGGGCAGCAGCTGGCGATGATGCGAGAGCATCTGGAAGCAGTGAACAATATTATCGCCGATATTTCCACAGGAAAATTCGAAGCAGCATCCAAAATAGCCCATCAAAAGCTGGGGCTGACGCCTGAAATGAAGAAAATGTGCAATATGTTTGGCAATGATGATTTCCGCACCTTGGGGCTGGCTTTTCATAAAAGTGCCGACCATCTTGGCGATGTACTCAAAACAGGAAATATGAAACGTTCACTGAGCGCACTGCACAGCACCATGAATTCCTGTGTGCAATGCCATGCAACATTCCGGCAATAGCTTTAGTAAACCGAAGCTAGCCACGAATGACACGAATAAACACGAATTAAAAGGAGATATGCAGGATTAGGGCATAGCATAGTCACGAGATTGAAATATAACCATTCAGCCTCGATACCATCACAAAAAAACCTTGGATGTGCGACTGAAGCCGCACCTCCGGGGAGGCTGAAGTTACAGTCTTTGGGCGTTACCCGGCGCAACTGCAGGAGAGAGTCAGGATGAAGAGACAAACGATGTTCGAAGCGGTGGGCGGGTTGCCTGTGATGGAGCGCGTCCACAAGCGCTTTTACGATAAAGTGTATGCCCACCCCTGGCTGGGCCAATTTTTTGAAGGGCATAGCCAGGAGGCAATTGAATTGCGCCAGACCCAGTTTATGGCCGAGAAAATGGGGGCGAAGAGTCCGTACCCCGGTCGTGAATTGCCATTGGCCCATCGCCGTATGTATATCAGTGAGGAGCTGTTGACGTTGCGTCAGGCACTGCTGCGTGAGTCGCTGGAAGAAGAGGGCGTAGCAGAAAAACTGATTGTACGTTGGCTCAAAATCGACAAGGCGTTTTGGGGTAAGATCGGCAATGAATCGCTGGATGAATTCCATCTGGTTGATTTTAAGTATGAGAAACCACTGATTGTTGAAAAACCGGAGGCATAGAGTCTTGCTGTATGATCAAAATGGAAGCCGATCATGAAGTGCCTGATCCATGCATGGTACCATCATGAGGGGGAATTGCGCCGTTGGTTGCTGTCGCGGCTGGGCAACCCGGTTGATGCAGAAGATTTGCTGCAGGATGTATTCGAAAAAGCCATGTTGCAGGGGGAACGATTTTGTTCCGTTGAAAATACGCGCGCCTGGCTGTTTCGGGTTGCCCGCAACAGCCTGATCGATCACTACCGCAGGAAACATGAGCAGGTCGAGCTGCCGGAAAATATACCTGCTGTCGAGGATGAGTCGGAGGCTGTAGATAATCTTTCGGAATGTTTGCCGCGCGTTCTTTCTGAATTATCGGATGAGGACAGAGAAGTGATTACGCTGTGCGATCTGGATGGCTTGACGCAGCAATGTTATGCGCAGATGAAAGGTGTTTCGCTCGCTGCGGCCAAGTCCCGCATCCAGCGAGCCCGTAAACGTATGCGTCAACGGCTGGAAAGCGGCTGCCAGGTTCAGTTGGATGAGACTGGAAATGTCTGCTGTTTTGTGCCCCGACCACCATTGAAACAGGATGATAGAGCAGATAAATCGTTCTAAAATCACGAAAGGTACCGGGGTAAACTTGGCCAGCATCATTATGGGTTACCTTGAAGCGCGATCCAGAATGGAAACTGCTCGACAGCAATTCTCTTTTCAATTTTCATCGTCGAAGCATTGATCACCACGACCACATTATCTTTGCTTACGGTGACATAAATCCAATGGCTATCCTTACTTGCACGCACACCATGGGGGCCATTGCCGACTTCTATATTGCGCACTTTCAATGAATGGGTATCGATCACTGAAACATAGGTGTCGCCAATCGCACCTGTCACCACAAAACGACCATCAGGGCTGACATCAATACCTGCATGACCATTGCCCACATTGATGATTTTCTCTGTTTTTCCTGTTGCTAAATTCACGACTGCAACATGTTTTACAATATCACGGACATAAGCTGTTTTCTCATCCAAGGATAAGTCAAGATTATGTGGCCCTTTAATGCCAGGTATTGGAATCACGCGAATCATTTTTTGCGATTTGGTATCAATAACGCCGAGACCAGCTCCGCCTTGTAATGTCACATAAGCCAATGTTCCATCTTTAGGAAAACGACAGTCTTATAAATCAATGCTTTATTTTAGCTTTGGTAATGTGACAAAGTAGAATTAAGGACTTGAATAAAATCAGCACCAGAATTGCACTTGAATCTGGCAAGCCGAACTGCATTACAAAGCGTAAGGCTGACTATAAAAAATTTATAGATGAGAAGCACTCCATTGTCAAATGAACAGCCCGGACTTCGGCACCCGGCAGACTGTGGAATGCCACGAAGCACAGTCGGCGACTGCCTCCAGCGAGCGACGGCGGCAGGTCTATCCTGGCCACTGCCGGAAGATATGAATGACACGCGTCTGGAACAGTTGCTATATCCACCGAAGGAA
>JALUWF010000079.1 GCA_027019785.1 Mariprofundus sp.
CTCCCCACCCCACCTCACGATGACGCAGTTTCTTTCGGCTACGGGGTCTATAGCATACCCCGACATGGACTTGCACCATGCTGATTGTAGTACGCTACGAGCGTACGAAGTGCGGCTTTAGCCGCGCTAAATAGTGAGTCAAGGCGCGACTGAAGTCGCACTTCCGGTACAATGATCCCCATTTTGTTACTCAAGAGCACACAGGTCACGCTTTGATGACGGGTTTGCGGAAATCTCCACCCTGTTCTCCCTGAGCGCCCGCACCACATCGTCGGTCAGAATAAATGTATCTTTGCCGACATTGCGCAGAAAGCGCTGGCCGCTCATGCCGCCGAGTCTGCTGCCGCGTTTTTTGAGTAGCTCATATCAGTGATTCCTCAATGCTACACAGGCTGTCGCCTGCATTGACTGCCCGCAAGCGCGTTTTTCAATCGCAACAAACGTACAGACATGGCAGTGTGGTAAAAAGTTCCGCAGCCAGCCGCTTTCGATTAGGGTTCCGCCATGTCTGAAATCGCTACCAATATTGCCATTAAACTGATCCAGCGCGAATCGGTGACCCCCGAAGATGGTGGCTGCCAAAATTATATTGAAACACTTTTAGCTCCGCTCGGCTTTGTGCGTACATCTGTCGATACCGACGGTATCACCAATAGTATTTATACCCGTCCCGGCGAATTAAACGGCACACTGGCCTTTGCCGGACATACCGATGTGGTGCCGACCGGGCCCGTTGAACAATGGCAATACTCGCCATTCTCTGCCGAAATTGTTGATGGCATCCTGCATGGCCGAGGAGCACAGGATATGAAAGGCGCGGTGGCTTGCTGGATTGCCGCTGTGGCAAAGCTCTGTGGCGAATACGCGCCGATGCCGACTGTTCAGTTACTGATCACCTCGGATGAAGAAGGCGATTCGATTGACGGTACCATCCGCATCGTTGAACATATGCAGGCCGAAGGCACATTGCCCGATGCAGTGATTGTGGGCGAACCATCGTGTTCAGAGGCGGTTGGCGACACCATCCGTCGCGGCCGTCGCGGCGTGGTGCAGGTACGCGCCACATTTCTCGGCAAGCAGGGCCATTCGGCCTATCCGCAGGATGCCGATAACGCCATCCATCGCGCTGCGCCTGCACTGGCGCGCATTGCGGCGATTGACTGGGGCGAGGCCGCAGCCGGGTTTCCACCCACCTCCTGCCAGATCACCAATATCAGCGGCGGTACCGGCGCATCCAATGTGATTCCGGGCAGTTGCGAGGCATTTCTTGATATCCGCTATAATCCGGGCAACGATTTTGATGAAATTAAAAGCACCGTCGAAGCGACTTGCACTGACTGTGAAACCACGCTGGCTTTCGATCATGTTGCCACCGCATTCACAACGCCGGACGGCCCGTTTCTCGATCAGGTTTGCGCCAGCATTGCGCGCGTCTCCGGTATTGAAACCCGGCGCGATACCGGCGGAGGCACCTCCGATGGCCGCTTCCTTGCTGCTGCCGGCGTACCGGTTGCCGAACTGGGTACCACCAACAGCACCATTCATCAGGTTGGCGAACAGGTGGCAATCAGTGAACTGGATACACTGACAAGGATTTATGCAGATATTATAGAGACCATGAGGTTTACGCATGACTGACGGTTTGAACATGACTGACAGCTTGAACATATCTAACAAACTGGGAGCCAACATCAATCGCCCCAACAAAGTGCTGGAGACCTTCGCCAATCCAAACCCGGAGCGCGATTATCATATTCGCATTGATTCGCCGGAATTCACCTGCCTGTGCCCCAAAACCGGCCAGCCTGATTTTGCTGAAATCAAACTGGATTATGTGCCGGATCAGTTATGCGTTGAGCTCAAATCACTAAAACTCTATTACTGGAGTTTCAGGGACGAAGGCCATTTTCATGAACAGGTCACCAACATGATTGCCAACGATTTGATTACGCTGCTTGATCCGCGCCAGATCAAAGTCACCGCTGTATTTAACGTGCGCGGTGGCGTTTATACGACAGTCGAAGTCGAACATAAAAAGTCTTAGACGCAGATGCACGCAGATATCCGCAGATTGGAAGAAAAATGACGACTCTACCGTTTACCAAAATGCAGGCGCAGGGTAATGATTTCATCATTCTTAATGGCCTGAACAACAAGCTGCCTGAACTGACTGAAGCATTTGTCCGCACCATCACAGAACGCCGTTATGGTATTGGTTGCGATCAATTGCTCGTTCTCGAAGCAAACGATTCGGCGGATGCCGCCATGCGTATTTTCAACAACGATGGCTCCGAGGCCGGCAATTGCGGCAATGGCTTGCGCTGCGTGGGTGAGCTGTTAATGGCTGCCTCTGACACTGACAGGGTGAACATTGCGCTGGCTGACCGGACGGTACATGCCGAGCGTAGCAACCATGGCGTTCGTGTCGAAATAGGTGGGGCCACCATCGGCAAACGCACCGATGCCCATATTGATGTTGAAATCGGCAACCCACACAGCGTTTTCTTTGAAGCAGTGGAGCAGTTCCCGACGGATCGCAATGTGGAAATTGTTACCGGCCAGATTGCCGATCATGTCTATATCGACATCATCGAACGTGGCGTTGGTCATACACCGGCCTGCGGCTCCGGTGCCTGCGCTACGGCGGCAGCCATCTGGCATGCGGAAACACACATTCGCCCTCTGACCATTGAAATGCCCGGCGGCACAGTCACCGTTTCCGGCACGCCGGATAACCTGATTCTGGAAGGCGAAGTAAGCAAAACCTTCGAAGGTGTATTTACCCTGTCCTGAATTACGTCAGGCCTAAGCTATAAGAATTCGCGCTTGCATCCACCGAACTTTGAACCATAATCCGCGCTCCTGAAAACGACGTCTGAGGGCAGGTAGCTCAGTCGGTAGAGCAGAGGACTGAAAATCCTCGTGTCGGGGGTTCGATTCCCTCCCTGCCCACCAC
>JALUWF010000080.1 GCA_027019785.1 Mariprofundus sp.
GAAGTAGCACGAAAGGCGCTGGAGATCGGCATCTCCGTGGTTAAACCCGGCGCTACGCTGGGTGATATCGGTCATGCCATTCAAACCTATGTGGAGGGCGAAAACTGTTCCGTCGTGCGTGAATATTGCGGCCACGGCATTGGCCGCGTCTTCCATGAAGACCCGCAAGTGCTGCACTACGGTAAACCGGGACAGGGGCTGAAACTCAGGCCGGGCGTCGTGTTTACCATTGAACCGATGGTCAACATCGGCAAAGCCGGCGTAAAAGTCCTGAGCGACCGCTGGACTGTCGTCACCCGCGATAAATCGCTATCTGCCCAATTCGAGCACACCATGGTCGTCACCGACACCGGCTGCGAAATCCTCACGGTTCCCTCAAACTAAAGGCTTTACTCTCGCAAAGACGCAAAGACCGCAAAGAAAAACGGGAAATAGAAGTCAATGTTTATAAAACTTGTGCTGAGCTAAATTTGCAATAAATCAGTTATAATGATGGCCTGTTACAAAACCATCAGACTTAGCTTTTTTCTTTGCGCCTTTGCGCCTTTGCGTGAAACAATAAAAATCATATTCCTTTCATATGAGTGGCGAGGCGCTACTATGCGCGCCCCGTTTTACGGTGGAACCGAATCATAACGGATTGAGGTAAATAAAATGTCCCGCAAATTGCGCAATATCGCCATCATCGCCCACGTTGACCATGGCAAAACCACACTGGTCGATGAACTGCTCAAGCAGTCTGGCACGCTCGACGCGCGCGCCGACATCGAAACATGCGTGATGGATTCCAACGATCTCGAAAAAGAACGCGGCATTACCATCCTCTCCAAAAACACTGCCATCGAATACGGCGATACCCATATCAATATCATTGACACCCCCGGCCATGCCGATTTTGGCGGCGAAGTGGAGCGTGTACTCAATATGGTGGACGGCGTACTGCTGCTGGTCGATGCGCGCGAAGGTCCAATGCCGCAAACCAAGTTCGTTACGTCCAAAGCCCTCGCACTTGGCCTGAAACCCATTGTCGTGGTCAATAAAATCGACCGTGAAGGCTCTGATCCGGATTCCGTCGTTGACGCCACCTTCGATCTGTTCGCATCGCTCGGCGCCACCGATGAACAGCTCGATTTCCCCGTCGTTTATGCTTCTGCCAAAAACGGTTACGGCATGCTTGATCTGAGCGAAGAATCCGATAACCTGATCTGCCTATTCGATACCATTCTGGGGCATGTGCAAGTCCCGGATGGTAGCGCTGATGCGCCCTTGCAGATGCTGGCCACCACGCTGGACTGGGATGACTATATTGGCCGCATCGTGATTGGCCGCATTGCCAATGGCCGCATCAAAACAGGTGACGATATCACTGTCATCCATGCCGATTCCTCAACTGAAAATTACAAAATCAGCAAGCTGCTCGGCTTCCATGGTCTGAACCGGATTGAGATTCAGGAGGCCGAGGCCGGTGACATCATCGCCGTTGCCGGCATTGAGCATATCAATATCGGTGAAACGATTGCTCAAAAAGACAACCCCATCGCCCTGCCGGTCATCCATGTGGATGAACCGACCCTGACCATGGAACTGCATGTCAACAAATCGCCGCTGGCCGGCACCGAAGGCAAGCTCATCACCACCCGTCAGATTCGTGACCGGTTAATGAAAGAGGTTCGTACCAACGTAGCCATGCGCGTGGAAGAAACTGATTCTCCGGACGTGTATAATGTATCCGGTCGCGGCGAACTGCATATTGGCATTTTGCTGGAAACCATGCGCCGCGAAGGTTTTGAAATGGCTGTATCGCGTCCGCATGTGATCGTACGTGAAATCGACGGCGTTAAGCAGGAGCCGTACGAAAGCGTTACGGTGGATGTGGAAGCTGAATATCAGGGCGCAGTCATCGAGAAACTCGGTAAGCGCGGCGCTGAAATGACCCATATGCAACCCAATGACGATGGTTCCACCCGCATTGAGTTCATGTGCCCGACCCGTGGATTGATTGGTTATACCTCTGAATTTTTAACCGATACGCGTGGCACCGGCATTATGCACCATGTATTCCACGAATACGGCCCGTTCCTCGGCTCACTGCCGGGCGGTCGTGTCAACGGCGTACTGGTTTCCATGGAAGATGGTGAATCGGTGGCCTTCGCCCTGTGGAAATTGCAGGAACGCGGCAAGATGTTTATCGGTGCCAATGCCAAGGTCTATGAAGGCATGATTATCGGCATCAACAACCGCGATTCTGATATGACCGTCAACCCGATCAGGGAAAAGAAACTGACCAACGTACGCTCTTCCGGTAAGGATGACGCCATTGATCTGGTGACGCCGTTGAACCTGAGCCTGGAGCGCGCTATCGAATTCATCTCTGATGACGAGTTGGTGGAAATCACGCCAACCTCCATTCGTCTGCGTAAACGATTTCTCAAGGAACACGAACGCAAACGCGCCACCCCGAAAACCAAAAAATAAAGTAGCTGCTCATCTCACCACTGATAAGGCTGCCTGCGGGCAGCCTTATTTCATCCAGGTTGGTTTGCCCAGCTGATGGATGCGACCGGCAATCCGCTGTTGTTGAACAAACAGGTATTTGTATATGACTTCCCTCGTCTGAGCGTCGGGTTGCATAGTTTTCTCCGACATCTTCGCAATCCTGTCAATACCGCCTGACTATTTGTTTCTTTCATGTTCAATCCCAGCAAGCACTAAGCCACTTCTCTCCATGCATCCAGCATGGGGAAATACAAGGCGGTTCTGATGTCCCGATCTGGCTCCATGCGACTGACAATGGAGCTATAACGATGCAATTGCGACGCATGCCGCTGTACCTCGGCATCCAGAAAACTTTGCAGTTCGCCGCCTTTATGCGTGGCGGTCTTGTAATCAATGATCCAGCGAACATCGTCCACATCAATAAAGCTGCGATCAATGGCGTGATGGGCAATGCGATCATCATTTTCGGAACTCAACGCCCACTCCTGATGTGCCTGCTGATGTTGGCCTGATAGTATCCATTGCCCTTTTTCGCTGCAGAGCACACGCTGCAAACCATCCGCACAACGCTCCAAAGCACCTGTTAACATGCTACCAGATAAACCCTCGCCAATCAGCATACGTGACATCCGCTTCAACGCTGCCTGCGTATGATGATCTCCCCACTGTTCAATACCTGTCTCGGCCACACTTTGCATCACGGCATGCAAGGCATTGCCGACAGGGGAAGCCTCGGCGCCAGCCCATATATATTCAGTTTCCAACTCGCTTTGACTGATCGCGCCAAGCTCTGATGGTTCGGGAACACATTTCACCCTTTGCAACGATGCCTGGCCCGTTGTCGCTGCTGGATGCACCGATTCAATCGTATGCATATGCGCGCCGAAACATGTTTCATTATTGGACAACAGCAGATGCAATAACGATCCCGTTGCAGCTTCACCCTTGCTTTCAGAGACATGACCAAGCATGTGGAGGGTTGTTTCCGGACGCGTACAAGCCACATAAAGCAACCTTTGCAACTCATTGTTATATTTATTATTTTCTATTTTATTCACAAGCAAATAGAGATCATCTTTCTGGCGAGTGGAAGCTTTCGCCGCCATCAAGGGCATAGCCCCGCCACAGACCGGCACCTCGGTAAAAGCCAATAATGGTGCATCGGCATTTGCTCCTTGATGACCCAACCCCGGCAAAATAACCACATCCCATTGCAAACCTTTGGCACCGTGCATGGTCAGCAATTCCACTTGCCCGGCAGCATCGGATGCATCGGGTGCGGCATATAGTTTTTCCAGCCGTTCATCGAGCATGGAGAAATTGACACGCCCCCCCTCTTCCAGCGATTCAATCAGCGACAACGCTGTATCCACATTTTGACTGGCCGTGGCATCCAACAATGCTGGCATCGCCAAACGTACCCATGCCGTTTGCAGCAAATCGCGCACAGGTACTTTGCCGCTTATGCTAAAACAGGGGCTCAGCGCCTGCCGGACAGATGCGATTCGCTGCTGCGCATCCACGCTCAACTGTTTGAACAGCACATCATCTTCAATCACAGACCAGACCGGACTGTCATTGCCCTCCAATAACAGATGCAGATCGTAGGCCTCCAAACCACAGCACGGCGCGCGCAACAGTGCCGCCCACGATTCCCGATCCGCCGGATGCAGTAACGCCCGACACAAGGCGCGCAACAAACGCACTTCCGGCCTGCTGTTCAGCGGCAGGATATTGATGGCGCGAAAGGCAATGCCGGCGGCGCTCAGGGCTGGCATGATGGCATACAAATGTTTGCGCGAGCGAGCCAGAATGCCAATGCGCTCCACCCCGTCAGATAATGCTTTACGAACCAGATCAACCACGTAATCCGCTTCCAGATCGATATCCTTGCCCGTTTGCAGATGCAGGTTTACCGAACCGGCATGCGACAAGGCGGCTACGGCAGGCGCATGGGAAACCGCACCGGAAACCACATCCTGCCGATCCGGGAAAATCGACTGGAAAGCTGCATTGACCCAATCCACAATAGCAGGTGAAGAACGAAAATTGCGTTCGAGTTGCAATGCTTCCACCGGTGGCAAACCCGCTTCATTGCTGGCTGCATTGAGAAACAGACCGACTTCCGCCTTGCGGAATCGATAAATCGACTGCATCGGATCGCCGACCATAAACAGACTGCGGTGGATGCCATCGCCCGCCTGCCAGCCATCAGTGAGGCATTGCAGTAAACGCATTTGCAACAACGAGGTGTCCTGAAATTCATCAACGAGAATATGGTGAATGCGATAATCCAGCTTCATCAGCAAATCGCCCGGTGCGGCATCACTCACACCCAGCGCATCCATGGCGCGCAGTGAAATTTCGGTAAAATCTGCCTCGCCCTGTTGAGAAACACACTGTTGTAGATGTTTATTGGCCAATACCAGCAACACAAACAACGATTCCAGCACGGCCCATTGCTGGTCATCCATGCGAGGGTTGGCGGGCAATCCGCGTAGTTCATGCAATGCTTCCGCCAATGCTGGCGAGGTCGCCAGCATATCGAGAATCTGTTTAAAATGATCTTTGGGTGCAGCAAATGCTTTGCCGGCAGGAAACCCGAGTTTCACCGTCACGCCACGCGGCTTGCGGAAACCGGCTTTGTTCGCCACCAGCAGGAAGTCGGCAATGGCCTGCCACGATTCCAGCATCTCCAGATCAGCATCCGGCCATTCAAATGATTGCAGTATTTCATCTTGCTTCTGCTCGCCAGCGAAGCGCATCAAGGAGGGCAGTTCCCCCCTCAGTTGCATCGGAACCAGCGCATCGCAATCCATCAATGTCTGCATCATTATGTCGGCCAGATTGGATTCCAGCATCTGCCTTAAACCCGCCATATCACGCCCATGCTCGGCAATATCTGTTAGCCACTGTTCGCGTTTTGAAAGCATATTGGCCAATAATCCTATCACCGCCACGGCATTGTGATCCTGATGCAGCAATACCCCCTCCGCAGCATCGGGGAAATCGCGCATCGCCTCATTCAGTGCCGCTTCCGCCGCCTCGCGATACATGGTCTGCGCATGTTCGGACGGCGTTGGCATCGCGCCCATGCCGGATAATAGAGGCAGTTGGCGTGCCAGCGAGAAGGTGAGACTATCCAGCGTCATAATCCGCAAACGCGCCGAGTGGTGATCTAAATGCCAGCCCTTCTCGGCAGATCGTTGCATGGCTTTCTGTGCCAATGTCCACGTTTCCATTTTATGCGTTTCACTCGGGTCGGGTTGCGGCGCAGTGAGTGATTCCAGTACCCGCCGGCGCATTTCAGCAGCAGCCTTGCGCGTAAAGGTCAGTGCCAGAATTTCTTCCGGCTCATCGACAATAGCCAACAAAGCCAAAATACGCTGGGTGAGCAATTCCGTTTTGCCGGAACCCGCCGGCGCCTGCACCAGAAAGGAGCCAGCCGGATGGCGCGCTCTTTTGCGAACCTCAGCACTCATATTATACCCCGATCACCTATCTCGGCTTTCGCCGTATCAGTATTTTTATGCACCTTCAGCATATCAAAGATTACTCTGGCAAAAGCAGTCGCTCGACCTGGGTCAGAAAGAACCTGCATCATCTGGTTCTGATGGGCATCACTGCTGTCCATGACCGCATCATCAATGGCTTTGGGGAAGTCCCCCAGCATGGCCTGCTCAGGCGTATTGTTGCTAATCTGACTCATCACCAATGCATTTTCCCTGACCTTATCCCTTATCGTATAGGCATAATTCACCAAGTCCTTTTCCGTCAGTTCATCGGTAATAAATAACTCGTTCAGGCGATGAATGATCTGAGAAAGGAACTCCTCTTTTTTATCTTTTGCTTTGGCACTACCCAATCCTTCTGCAGGCTCCAGTTGATAATCATCAGCATCAGCTTCCATGACCAGATCCTGTTGTCGAATGGCCGAAAGCCGATAATGACTTAATACCACTGAATTCAGATCAATATCATCCTCATCAATAATCGATTCACGTAACATGGGTCGGAGATTCCGGGCATATAAGCTTAGTTTCTCCAGATCCTTGTTATCATAATCAACAATCTGGGACATGAACTCGTAAAAGCGTACAAAGGTACCCAGATCCTTCTTAAAGATATCCAGACCATCCTTCTCCTGCTTACACTCTTTAAAGCTCTTCTCGGCATTACCGATCAATACAGAGTCCCTGGTCTTTCTGGTACGTTCAAACATCTCTTTGGCCTGTTTAAATGCATCAATGGCTGATTTATAACGAATTCTCCAACGCTCAACTGCCGGTTTACATATATTGGCAATGGCCGCATTGCTTTTGTTTTTCTTAAAGAAAGCCACACAGAACTGTTCAACCTCCTGCCATGTAAAAATGCCAGTGGCTCGCAATTTATCAAACAGGTCAAATATCAAGTCAGGGTCTGATACATCCGCCAGCTCCACAGTCTGATAATAGGGCTGGAATGATTGAAGAATATCATCCGGCTCATTAAAGAAATCGAGCACATAAGTGCCTGTTTCTGCTTTACTCGGATAGATACGGTTTAAACGGGATAAAGTCTGCACACATTCCACCCCACCCAGCTTCTTATCCACATACATGGCACACAGCTTTGGTTGATCAAAGCCAGTCTGAAATTTATTGGCCACAATCATCACCTGATAATCATTCGAATCAAAAGCCTTGCGCATATCACGCCCTTTCAGGTTTGGATTCATATTACCCTCAGTGAACTTTTCCCCCAGCAATCCAGCAGCATTAGGATCCTTTTCATTAAACTCAACCTCACCGGAAAAAGCCACCATGGCATGAATCTTTTGATAGCCTTTCTCGGCAATATATTTATCAAAACCCAGCTTATAACGCACAGCCTCTTTACGTGAGCTGGTCACCACCATCGCTTTGGCCTGACCACCCAATAAGCCCATTACATTGTCTTTAAAATGTTCGACTATGACCTGCACCTTCTGGGCAATATTATAATCATGCAGACGCACCCACTGGTTGAGTTTCACCCTGGCCTTTTTGCTTTCAACTTCCTGGTCAGCGCCTTCAATCGCCAAGGCAAGATTATAGGCCACTTTATAGTTGGTGTAATTCTTCAATACATCGAGAATAAAACCTTCTTCAATGGCCTGTCGCATGCTGTAAACATGATAGGCTTCCGGCCTGTTGGTTTTGGATGGCGCTTCATCAGGATTGGGCAGGCGACCAAACAATTCCAGTGTTTTGGTTTTCGGGGTCGCTGTAAAGGCAAAGTAACTGAGATTGGCTGATGAACGCCGTGATGCGACAGCAGCATCCAGAATATCTTCACTGGATAACTCTTCAGTCTCGCCTTCTTTACCCTCCATCATCAGCACTTCTTTTAACTGGCGTGCTGTTGATCCACTTTGTGATGAATGCGCTTCATCAGCAATCACCGCATAACATCGTTCTTTCAGACTGACATTGTTTTCAATCGCTTTCATCACAAATGGGAACGTCTGAATCGTCACAATAATAATGGGCTGTGAGGCTTCCAGCGCTGCCGCCAGTTTCTCAGACTTGGAGCCATCCCCCTCTTTACGATTGATACGTCCGACAACCCCATCGACATGCTCAAACTGATAAATTGTATCCTGTAGCTGGTCATCCAATACCGTTCTGTCTGTCACAATAATCACCGAATCGAATTGCTTATTACCCTGTTTATCATAAAGCGAAGATATTTGATGTGCTGTCCATGCAATGGAATTTGATTTACCTGATCCTGCACTATGTTGAATCAGGTATTTATGCCCGGCACCTTCACGCTTGGCATCCATCACCAGCTTATTGACCACATCCCATTGATGGTAACGTGGAAATATCATGGACTCTTTTTTGTATTTACGTCCCTGCCAGTCCTCTTTTTCTTCGATTTGAAGATGAACAAAGCGAGCAAGGATATTTAACAAATTCTCAGGCAGCAGCACCTCATTCCACAAATAATCCGTGGCATACCGATCCACATCCTCTGGCACATCATTGCCAGCCCCACCATCCGAAGTACCCTTATTAAACGGTAAGAAAAAGGTATCACTGCCTTCCAGTCGGGTCGTCATATAAACTTCATACTGGCTGACCGCAAAATGAACCAGAGCACCACGCTTAAAGGTTAATAGCGGCTCTACTTTTTTTGTGATTGGATCAATAGCAAAACGGGTGGTTTTATATTGCTTGATTGCATTATCTACCGATTGCTTGAACTCCGATTTCAATTCCAGGGTTGCAACAGGCAGACCGTTCACAAAAAGCACCAGATCAATGCGCCACTTCTTGGCTCTTATACCAGTTTCAGCTTTATGTTCATCCGTTGCCCATGGTGAATAAACCAGCTCCGGCACCACCCGCAAACGGTTCTTTTTATAACGCGCCAGCGTATCCGGATTCAGATCATGCTCCGGTTTAAACTGGCACAGCGAAAATCGCGTGCCCCGATCCCGCAGTTCATGCCGTAACACACCCAATGTACCAAAGGTACGCATCTGTTTATCCGCTGCATTGGGATCGGCCTTGTTTAACTGGCTGGCGACACGTTCCAGAAATTTCTGTTCGGGGTTATTGGGGTAGAGCTTGCAGAATTTCTTCCACTGAGCACCCTGAGTCTCCTGTACAAAGCCCAGAGCATCCTCTGAATACAAAGCCAGTTCACGGTTATAGTTCTCAGGTTTGCCCAGTAACCAGCCATTAGCGCGTAATTGCCTGATCATATCATTCTGAAATGTCAGCTCGTTTGCTTTCCCCATATCAATGGCTCCCCATTACCCTTAAAACCACAACATCAAGCATCTACACCTTCATTCCATAGGCTACTGATCGGTATGGCGTATAACCCACCTCCGAATGAAAGAGGAACCTCACCATCAAAAAATACCACGCCCATTTTCCAGCAGTCTCCTGCCAGAGACTGAAGCTTCCTCAGGCCCTTGAAGTCTTTCTCTGTCACCGTTGCTGCTGCTTTGACTTCCACTGCGACCATTCCGCCACCGTGCTGCTCCATCACAATGTCCACTTCGTACTGATCTTGATCCCGAAAATGATAAAACTTTATATCTGAATCACTCCAGCTTGCCTGCCGCCTTAACTCATTATAGATGAAACTTTCCAGCAGGTGACCCAGCATGGTTCGGTCACTATCCAGTTGCTCAGCAGATAGCCCGAGCAGAGCCGATGCCAATCCCGTATCACTCATATGAACTTTCGGTGTTTTAACCAACCTTTTTCCTCTGTTGCTATGCCATGCAGGTAACACATCCACCAGAAAAACATGCTGTAACAATGAAAAATATGAAGCAACAGTTTGCCGGCTTATCTGGAAAGGAGAAGCAATCGCACTCATATTGAGAAGTTGTGCGCTCTGATTGGCTGCAAGTTGTAGGATTTTAGGGACAGATTCCAGATTACTGATACGCGCAAGATCTTTAATATCGCGTTGTACCAACGTATCAATATAGTTTTGGTACCACTGTTTTTTTCGCCGCGCGTTACTGCGCTGTAACGGTTCAGGGAACCCGCCTTCAACCACATACTCGGCCAGCTTTGACCCAAGTTTCTCCCATACTCCTGCTGCAGGCTCTCCTCGAAAAAGCTGTTCCAGCAAACCATAACTACCGGTTTCTATTTCACAACGTGAAAGTGCATGCAGTTGAAGCACTTCAATACGCCCGGCCAATGAATCGGAGAGCCTGGGCAATAATAAAACATTGGCTGAACCTGTAAGTAAAAAGCGGCCCGGTTTTCTATCCTGATCCACGGCATGCTTGATTGAACTGAACAGCTCCGGCACATGCTGAATCTCATCAAGTATCACTTTATCTGCCAGGCGATCAATAAAACCAACCGGATCAGCCTTGGCTGCTGCAACAAGCGTTACATCATCAAAAGACAGATAAGTATAGCCGCGCAGATTGCCGACCTTTTTGGCGAGCGTTGTTTTACCGCACTGGCGCGGCCCATGAATCAGCACGACTGGCGTATCATCCAGCGCCTCTTCCAAATGTGCTTGCAACAATCGCGGGTAGTCCATATCACTCACCTCGATTGATAGTAAAACCGGATAGCGTGCAGTTGTAAAGTTTTATATCGTGTGATTGTAAACTTTCATACCGTTCAATTGTAAAGTTTTGTATCATCTGATTGTAAGCTATAGTTTATCAAGTCTCTGTTTATCGGCGATTTCCGCCGACCAGATACGCGAAGGTAAACCTACATACACCAAATAAGACCAAATTTAACAGTTGATTATAGCGTCAACTGAAGATTGTTATCGAGCAGGTATTCAAGCAACCACAGTTCCGTATCGCCGCTTTCACGCAGGGATTCAGCAAAGATAGTTTTGCCATCAGTCTGGAATCGTTTGCAGGTGAATGGATAAGGACTATCGAACAGTTCCCGTGCATGTCTGGCAATAATACGAATCGTCTACAGGTTCACGCCAATGCAATGTTGAGTGAAATTAAAGCGTAAGTCGTAAATTACCACCTATTAATTTGAGCAATGAATGTGGCACACTGTGTTCAGCAGCCAACTCATTCCACTTTGAAACATGCTCTGTAGTTTCATCAATGATTTGATTAATTTTCCGCTTGTTAAATAGAGGGCTTAATTTTTCAAAGCTGTAAAAATCTTCTCGTGTAAAGTCGTCTTGTTTGCCATTAAGTCTCATCCAGTGATGATTTACCCAGTCGCTTCCCGGTTTGTAGCTGTAAGCCAAATCGTAGGCAGGAGATAGCTGCCATCGGTTTTGATTATCGAGCATAAATCCAAAGTTTTTAGAATGATCATCATGATTACGCGCAACAACATTAAAAACCATACGCCTAAACAGCTGCAGAGCATCATCAGGGCTTAATTTAAGTTCTCTTGCAATGGAAAACAGCTCGGCATATGAGTACGAACCTACTTTTTTATAACTGACATGTGCGAGGCCATTTAATGTTTGCACGTGTCGCTTTTCATTGCCATTCCGATCAAACCGCTGCGTAATAAAGTGGCGCCGATTACCTTCATTCAGCAAGCGGCAAGGCATCATATCTATCCCACATGCTTTTGCCATGAGGTGATAGACGTATTCCATAGCCCCATACCCCATGGGATCACCAAAGGTTTCCTTATCTCTGTTATGTTCACTAACACCATCAAACTTCATGATGAAATGAGTAAACCCTTCCGGCACATCGGTTTGCCCTGATCGCACTTGGGTAAAATCATCATTGAATGCAAGCACAGCTTTTGGTCTGGCACCACCGGCACTCATGCCTACAGACAGTAAT
Organism: Mariprofundus sp.; assembly: GCA_027019785.1. GTDB lineage: Bacteria > Pseudomonadota > Zetaproteobacteria > Mariprofundales > Mariprofundaceae > Mariprofundus. The sequence continues at coordinate 11,795 of JALUWF010000080.1, forward strand.
GCCATCATGGCCGCTTTGTCTTCTTGCCCCTGTGCACCAAGTTCTATCCTGAACCGTTCCCGTTTATCCAGGACTTCCTGAGCAATAGAAACCAGAGATTGAATTTCAATATGCTGTGAAGCGTTTAAGTTTTTTCTTTGGCTAGCAGGGTGATACGTTAATGCTCCCATGCCACGTTTACCTGTATATTGAAGCCGTTGTAGTGGTGTAATATCAGCTGGTGATTTACCCTGACTGGCTATCCAGGCATTCATGACAGTATGACCAAAATCATCAGGCAATGAGTCTGCGATCATTCCGGGCAAGCCTTTAAAAACAGCGTTATCAATGCCCGGGAATGAATATATTTTTCGAGATAAAGGCATTTTTACAGGCGATAGCTCTATACCAGTTTTGATAAAGTCAGGCTCATACTCGAAAGCGCCTATGCCTGTTTCAGAATTGAAGCTGATGGCACCAACATCATATTCTTTATATTTTACACGAACAGCTTCCTTTACCATGAGGGTTTATCCTCTTTGATTTGAGCACGCCTGTTTTTAGACCTGGATGCGCGTTGCCGTTTTTGACCCTTGAGTTTCGCCAGTTGTATAGGTGATATTTCCTGTACAGGCAGAAACATATTGAGTTGCTCTACCATATCCATGGCGACCAATATGGCGACAAGATTCTCCAGATGAACCTTGCCCTTCTCGGCATTGAGAATAGTTCGCCTGTTTAGACCTGATCGTGATGCCACTTCAGTCTGAGTTAAATCAGCATTAAGCCGAGCCTGTTTTAGTCTATTGCCTAATTCATCTGCTATGGCAGCGGGAGACATATTCTTAAGATCCATAATATTCACCTTTTGCTACATTAAGTAGATTTATTACACTTAAAGTGCGTTATTATCCACACTATAACTATAATAATTAAAAGAGTAAACTCTCCCCGAGTTTCATGATCAAATGATGAAAGCCTTGCACCTGCTTACATCAGCTGTCGGCCTGGCTCAGGTTCGCAGAGACAAACCCTTCTTCGCTCAATGCCTTGATAATGCCGCGTATCAGGTAATTATTGCTAAAGCCAATCGTGTACTGACGCGCGCCCTCCTTGATCGGCAGCAGCATGCCGCGTTCAACCAGCTTCTTAACCTGATAGGTACGCTGTGCCGGGGTCATTCCCGACATCGGCAAATCTCCAGTCTTGGCGATCCCGAGCTTGCTGACTGCGAGCAGAACGCTCGTCTCCTGTGCAGTAATCAGGCCTCTGTTGCGAGCATGACTCAGCGCCGGCCCGATAATTTTCTCATTGAGATAGCCTGCATCGGTCAGTTGATCCACCTTGCGCAACTCATCAAGCACACCCTGCAGCACATAGGTACACCAGGCTTCAATCTTTTCGGGTTTCCCTGTATCGGCTTGCGCCAGCATCGAGTAGTAACGATCCCGATCGTTGCAGAACACCGCTGTCGGATTAAGAACCCTGCCACCGACCTGCACATTAAAGCCGTACTTAATCATCAGGGCATAGGTAAGCAGCCGCACCACGCGCCCATTTCCATTACCGAACGGATGAATCCAGCCAAAGCGGTGATGTGCCAATGCCACTTTTATCAGATCATATTTTGGCGGGTGCCCCTGGTTGATGAATCCGACCAGCTCCTGCATATATTGCGACACAAGAGCCAGATCAGGCGGCAGGTGATCAGACTGTGCAATGGCAACCTGCTTTCCCCGGTAGGCTCCCGGTGTGGCATCGCCTTCCCGTTTCAGACCCTTCACAGTCAGAGCATGTAGCTCACGGATCAAGTGTTCGGTAATGGCATCGCCCGGCTTGAAGTGCTCCTCGATGTAGTTCATTGCATCTACAATGTTGCCCATCTCGCGCAATTGATCGGATGCTACCTGCCCCTCAAGTTTGCTCTCCACATAATCGGCCAGCGTAGTGTGATTTCCCTCGATACGGGCTGAACCGAGACTCTCCAGCATATGAAAAATGTACTTGAGCTGGAAAAAGACGGGCGCAGGCGTGGAACCACTGAGGCTGAGGCGGCGCAGGTGCTCCAGCTCGGTCAAGACATCTACCAACTGCGAATCAAATGCCGGATTCACAAGCACTAAATCGTGATGATTAAATGTAGCCATAGCCGCTCCTTTCTCTAATCACATGACCCTAATATCTCGAATTTCATGGAACTATATCAATAAAAAAGGTATGTTGCGAGATAATAAATCAACAAGACATCTTGAAACAAGCCGGGAAACAACTTTAAATCATATGCTCTTCAAATCGAATGGCGGCATCCATTGCCTGCTGCGACACTTCAAACTGTTGCGCAACCAACTTCCTGTTTTTCCCCTCGGCTAGATAGGCCTCATATAGAATATCCGTGCGGATACCAATATCGGTAACAATGGGCTTACCAAAAGCAACCGTAGGATCAAACACCACTTTTTTGTTCTTTTTCGGAAACCAGCGCAATGCGCGTTCATCAAGGCCAAACTCGATGCCTTCATAGAGGAATGGACGAATGATTTTATTGAAAACGATCTGCTTTCCCCGCAGATCAAGTAGTTCTGTATCACCGCTTTCACGCAGGGATTCAGCAAAGATAGTTTTGCCATCAGTCTGGAATCGTTTGCAGGTGAAGGGATAAGGGCTATCGAACAGTTCCCGTGCATATCTGGCAATAATACGAATCGTCTGCAGGCTCACGCCATGCTTATGAAACTCTTTCACGAACCGAGCTTCCAGCAAATCGTGGAAACTCAGACTATCCAGCTCGGAGTCCGCCAGTTCTGTTTCCCAAAGCGGTGGAACCGATCTTTTATCTTCGCCACGCCCTGACTGATAACCACGCAACCAACGGCGTAAATTAACCGCTGAAATACCGGTCAGCAGTGATGCTTCATGAAAGGTGTACAGCCCAATGCCGGTCAATTGCATGCTCTGTACCTCCTTTCCAGATTTTGAAGATTAAATAAAAAATGTGCAATCAGAATGGCGAAAGAGTAAAACTTCCACTCTACTTATTCAATGAATGCACAATTCAAGACCAGGCACCGTTCCGCATTCACTCGCTATCCTTAACAACCTTTCCCCTTGGCACCGGGGTTCAGCCGCTTGATGTCCAGCTCCAGTTCTTTCAGGCTCTCTTCATGCTCCAGCTTGCGCTGGCCTTCCTGGTACTTTTCGTATTCATCTGTTGATTTGTTCAATGCCATTTGGTGGCTAATTTTTCCCGCGTGGGTCAGTAGCTCCCGTCCGTTCAATTGAATGATCGTATCCAGGCGTGCAATCCAGTCTTTCATATACATCGGTGTTCGCTGCTGAACCATGGTTTCGGCAAAAGCGAGGTATTGCTCCACCAGAAGCCCCAGCAATTTGATCTCATCTTCCCTGAGGTAGTTCTTGGCAATACTCACATCGCCCTTGCGGATCGGCAGGCCGGATTTCTTATCCAGTGACTGCATACCCATCAATGGCAATGCTGCGCCCACCCGGCGATACACCAGTTCAGCTGCCGTCTGCTCACTGATCGCCCAAAGCAGTTTGTTCTGCACCACCTTAAAAAATTCAACTGTCTTTTCGCCTTTCGGATCGTAATCGATGCTGGTGGTGTAGATGTCCTTGATCTTCTGGTAAAAGAACCGTTCCGAGAGGCGTATCTCGCGGATACGCTCCTGCAATTCAGAAAAGTAGTTCATCGACTGGCCGCTCTTGAACCGCTCATCGTTCAGCGCAAAGCCCTTGACGATATACTCCTTCAACCGCTGTGTTGCCCAGATGCGGAACTGCGTGCCCTGCTGCGATTTCACACGATAGCCAACTGAAATGATCACATCGAGGTTGTAGTAGTCCACCTGATAGGTTTTGTCGTCAGCGGCAGTTGTTGCAAAATTTGCAACAACTGAATCCCTCTGCAACTCCCCTTCTTTAAAGATATTTTTAATGTGGCGGGAAATAGTGGATTTGTCGCGGTCAAATAACTCAGCCATATGATCCAGCGTAAGCCAGACCGTTTCATCCTCCAGCCGCACATCCAGCCGGATTTTCCCGTCAGGGTTCTGGTAGATGAGAATATCAGAGTTCGTCATTTTTCTTCCTCATGCACGATTCAAGACCAGGCACCGCTTATTTTTATTCAATGAATGCACAATTCAAGTCCAGGCACCGTTCCGCATGATGAGATGTTATCAAATCATGAAAGCCAGGCATCTGTTCTAATACTGCATAAGCCCGTGAAAGGTAGCTGAATTTCAACAGTTACTGTTTCATTATTTGTAATGCTATTGCAAATAGTGCAATT
>JALUWF010000081.1 GCA_027019785.1 Mariprofundus sp.
CAGCATGGCCTGCGAAGCAATGCCGCCGCTTCTGGATTGCGGGCAAATATCATAGGCCGGAGTTAAATGGAGCTGGTTGCCATCCCAGAATGCGGCATGGTTTCTGGCATGATCATCGGTGTTTCCGACGAAGATGTTGAATACAATACGGGAAAACAGCTCTTTTAATGTGGCTTTTGCATCGGCGAATTGTTGCCTGATGAGATGGGCAAGCTCTTCATAACTGGCATACCTGGCTTCATGTTCATGCAGTTCGAGTATCGTTAATGCTGAAACCATCATTTTCCGTTGCCAGAGTCCATCCGTAGTGCGGTTGCGATCAAAGCGTTCAATCAATAACACATCTTTGTGCGATGATTGCGTCAGCATGACAGGGGCAACATTGAGCCCTGCAAGCTGTGCCAGTCGCATGGCAATAAATTCGGCTTTGACCACGCTGTAGATATCGCTGCTGGATGGAAACTTCGCTACGTATTTTTTGTCATCCGATTCAATCAAGGCTTTTGGACGTGCACCGCCAATCGAGCTGCCGTGGTGAAGTGCCTGATCCAGTTCGTCGGTGAGCGGGATGCCTTTTTCCACCCGCTCTGCGGATTCAAGTAACTCATCCAGACTCACATTTACGCTGCACCGTGGTTCATATATCGTGGGTGAACGCTGAAAATCCAGAGCACCAATTCTATCCGACCCTGATTCCAGCAGATAGGTCAACTCATCCAATTGCAGACTATCGAGGCTATTGCTTTTGCGACCAAACTTCTTGTTCATCATCACGCGCCGACCCCATGCATCGGGGGAGGCATCACGGATACAATTTGCCAGTTCCAGGTTTTTGATCGGGTCAATATAGCCCGGCTGCAATGGTAATTCCGCATGGTAGATCGATATTGCATCGGCGCGTTGCAGATATCGTTTGCCATAGTTGAAGCGTAACTTTTTACCGTGTGCTTCCAGTTTGCCTGCAACTATGGGTTCCGTTGCACTGGGCAACCACAGCCAGACATAGGCTTCTGAATAGGGCTTAGAAATCATCATCTTTCACCTTTGAGCCTTGCCGAATACGTGAAGGAAGCAAGGCAAGATGCGCATCAGCCTGCGCCCTTTGTGTCTGCATGGAGGGCAGATCACTATCAAAGAGCTTGATGCCTACGAGGTACGCCAATTCAAACATGGTACCGATAGCGCAGGATGGCGCACCTTTTTCTGCCCGCTGAATCGTCTCACGCGATACATTGGCGCGTTCAGCCAATTCCTTCTCTGACCATGATTTCTGAATGCGCCCCAGCTTTATCCGCTTGCCCAGCAATAAAACCGCTTCTTTGCAGTATGGGGAATAGGCTTTTTTTCGGCTAGTTCCTTTTGGCATGCTACACCTCAAATGACTGACAAATCATGCTTTATATATATAAAAGAATGATATATCGGTCATAGTGAAGGATATTCCAACAACATGCAAGTGGTTTCTTAAATCCGGGAAGTTCGGGCAAAGGGACAAATAAGGGCGCGACAGCATTTATGAACCCTTGTAACAAGTAAAATCCAAGTGTAATATTTGGATATGAATGGTTTAAAACGCGATCAATCGCAAGTTATCAACCAACTGCTCACACTGTTTCCGGTTGTCCTGATTGTGGGGGCACGGCAGGTGGGCAAAACGACGCTGGCTAAAATATGTCGTCCTGACTGGCGTTACTTCGACCTGGAGCGCGGTAGTGATTTCGATTTTATCACCAACGACTTCGATTTCTTTTTCCGTGAATATCCCGCCCATCTCATTATTGATGAGGCTCAGGAGTCACCACAGCTGTTTCGTGAATTGCGCGGCGTGATTGATGCTGATCGGACACAGAAGAACCGATTCATCCTAACCGGCTCCAGCTCTCCTGAAATGCTTTCAGGTATTGCCGACTCGCTCGCCGGGCGTGTCGCCATCGTGGAACTTGGCACATGCAAGCGCAATGAAATTGCCGGTGAGCCGCTGTCCGAATTTTATCAGATATTCACCAAACCTATTGATGCCAACGACTTACAGGTGCTGAAGCATCTGTCCAAAAGCAGTGGCGATTTGTTATCCGCAGTGCTGCGGGGCGGTTACCCGGAACCGGTGCTGACCGATCATCCCGATGCATTTTTTGCATGGATGGATAACTACTTCAAAACCTACATCGCCAGCGATGTGCGTCGGCTGTTCCCTCGCCTGGATATGGTTAAGTATCGTCGCTTCATCTCCATGCTGGCCAGTCTGTCCGGCACGATCATCAATAAGGCACAACTCGGGCGCGCCATTGATGTGTCTGAAGTTACCATTCGTGACTATCTTGATATTGCGCACCAGACATTGATCTGGCGCAATATTCCATCCTATGCCGGCACAGCCGCCCGCGCAGTTGTAAAAATGCCGAAAGGTATTTTACGTGATGCAGGCCTGCTCAACTATCTGGGTAACATCACCACCCGCGAGCAACTGGTGCGCTCGCCATTGGTCGGGCAGATATTTGAATCGTTTGTGATTGAAGAAATTCTCAAGGGCATGCATGCCAGCAATATCGCCAAATGGGATTATTCCTATTACCGGACCCGCAATGGTGCTGAGATCGATCTGATTCTGGAAGGGAGTTTTGGTCTGGTGCCGATTGAAATTAAATTTGGCACGTCCACTCGCCTGAAACAGCTCACGGCATTAACGCGCTTTGTTCAGGAACAACAGCTGCCCTTTGGTATTGTGATTAACCAATCCTCGGAAGTTCGCATGCTCAGCGATCACATTATACAGATTCCGGCCAGCGCTCTCTAATACGGCCCAACAGTGTTATCCACCTTGTAATTTCGGAATACCATTCCTGATTTAACTCCAGTCATTAAATGCTGGCGCAAGTATGTGAATCAATGGCAGAACAGCAGACGCGCAAACGGGAAGTGGCTGCGCTCTGTGAA
>JALUWF010000082.1 GCA_027019785.1 Mariprofundus sp.
TGGTCGCATGGATTCATAACCGGCCAGAAATGCATCCATGCGAGCTTGATCCTGCTCAGAAAGCATGACCGCCTGCGCATTGAGTGAAATAGCGATATCCATGGCAAAGGCAGCATCATGGGCATAATAGAAATCAATAATGCCCGACACCTGATCGCCGTCGAACAGAATATTATCAACGAACAGATCGCCATGAATCACGCCGCGCGGTAGCGACTCCTGCACAAAAGATTGCTGGGAGGACAGTTCATCTGAGAGCAGTGCAGCGGCATCATTACCGTAATGTTGGGTGGTTTTTTCCAGAACTTCAGTAATTTTTTCCGTCAGCCATGCAAAACCAGTGGGATTATCCCGGTGTTCATTAAAGTCCGCGCCGGCCAGATGCAGTTGCGCCAGCGCGCGGCCCGATGCATGCAATTGCGCCAGGTTTAAATCATCCACTGTTTTGCCAGCCAGACAGGAAACAATACACCCCTGCTTACCCTGAATTTCGAACAGTAGCGAACCATCGTGGCGCTGCATGACATCGGGGCAGGACAAGCCATTCGCCGCCAGATGTTTCATCAGCCGCATAAAATAGGGTAGCTCTTCTGCATCCATGCGTTCAAAGATGGTCAGCACATAACGGTAGCTGTCAGCACCAGCATGCGTATGAATAAAGAAATTACTGTTTTCGATGCCGGCGGCGATACCTTCAAAGCCGGTGAGCCGGCCAAGATTGTAATCGTCCAGAATATGTTCAAGTTGTGTTTGCGTGAGTTCGGTATAAACAGACATGGCGACAATACTAAAAAGTAGTCGCTCATAAGGGAAGCTGCCGCTGCAGCGCTAGTGAGTTGCCGCCGGCATTGTTCCCCATGGCGCCAGCCGTTAGCGTTCGCCGCCCTAACGCGCATGGACTTTTGCAACCCTGTGATAACGTATCACAGGGTTGCAAAAGTCCATGCAAGTGTGTTGTTTGTTTCATGTTAATGATGTGGGTAACTAATGGATAAAATAATCATTCAGGGCGGCGTGCCCTTAACTGGCTGCATTGAAGCCAGCGGCGCAAAAAATGCGGCGCTGCCGTTGCTGGCCGCCTCCATTCTGGTGGATGGCCCCGTGGCCTACCACCGCATTCCACATTTACGGGATATCTCCACCATGATGACGCTGCTGGCGTGGCAGGGCGCCGATGTTGAATATGATGACCGGCATTGCCTGCATGTGGATACGCGACCGGCCACCAAATCCGAAGCGCCATACGAACTGGTCAAGACGATGCGCGCCTCCTCGCTGGTGCTGGGGCCGCTACTGGCTCGCTTCGGTCGGGCCAAAGTGAGCCTGCCCGGCGGTTGCGCCATTGGTGCCCGTCCGATTGACATGCATTTGAAAGGGCTTACGGCCATGGGCGCTTCGATCGAAGTGGAGCAGGGCGATATTGTTGCTCGCGCCAGCAATGGTCTGAGCGGCGCGCATATCGTCTTTGATCAGGTGACCGTGACAGGCACTGAAAACCTGATGATGGCAGCCGTGCTGGCCCACGGCGTTAGCGTGCTGGATAATGCAGCCAGAGAGCCGGAAATTGTCAACCTGGCCGATTCGTTGCGTGCGCTCGGCGCCAAAATCGAGGGCGATGGGAGTAACAGAATCATTATTGATGGCGTACAGCGGCTGCAGGGCGGCGAAATGACCACCATTGCCGACAGAATTGAAACAGCCACCTATCTGGCCGCCGGCCTGATTACCGGCGGCGATGTGACAGTCAGTGGCATTGATCCGGGTACGCTGGAAGCGTTTCTGGCCCGTGTACGGGATACGGGAGCTCTGGTCGAAACGGGCGACAATTTTGTACGCTGTAAATCGCAAGGGCGTTTGCAGGCAGTGGATATTCATACCCTGCCGCATCCGGGCTTTCCGACCGACCTGCAGGCGCAGTTCATGGCCATGATGACACTGGCTGACGGCGCCAGCGTGATTCGGGAAACCATTTTTGAGAATCGCTTTATGCATGTGCAGGAGCTGGCGCGCATGGGGGCGGATATCAGTCTGGATGGCAATACGGCAGTGGTGCACGGGCGCGAAAAAATTTCCGGTGCGCCGGTGATGGCGACTGATTTGCGGGCATCGGCTTCACTGGTGCTGGCCGGTTTGGCGGCTGAAGGTGAAACGACTGTATCGCGTGTCTATCATATTGATCGCGGTTACGAGCGCATCGAAGAAAAACTGGGTAAACTGGGCGCGCGTATTGAGCGACACAGCGCCAGTGAAAACTGGATGCAGGGGGCTCGTTTGAATGCCTGATTCACTACCGTTAACCATTGCCTTGTCAAAAGGCCGGATTCTGGAGCAGACGCTGCCCTTGCTGGCCGCTGCCGGTTTACATCCGGCTGAAGATGTGCAGAAAACACGCAAACTGTTGGTTGGCGGTGATTTTAACGGACAGCTTGTTCGTTTCCTGATCATCCGGGCCGCCGATGTCTGCACCTATGTTGAACAGGGTGCTGCCGATCTGGGCGTGGCAGGACGTGATTCGCTGCTGGAATATCGACCGCATGTCTATGAGCCACTGAATCTGAAGATCGGGCGTTGCCGTCTGTGCGTATGCGGGCCGGATGCGCTGGTCAATGCGGGTGCGCCTGTGCGCGGTAGCCGTATTCGCGTAGCGACCAAATACGATCATCTGGCTACGGAATATTTTTTGTCGCAGGGCGTACAGGCTGAAATTATTCACCTGTACGGCTCGATGGAACTGGCACCACTGGTGGGCATGGCGGAGCGCATTGTCGATCTGGTGGAGACCGGCGGCACCTTGCGCGCCAACGGACTGATTGAAGAGACGACGCTGTGTGATATCTCCAGCCGGTTAATTGCCAATCCGGCTAGTTTCGCCATGCGCAGAGAGCAGATTCAACCGATCATCGAAGGCTTGCGTAAAGCCGTTGAG
>JALUWF010000083.1 GCA_027019785.1 Mariprofundus sp.
AATATTCTTTTGACCAAAAATTGTATCTAAAAATAATTTCTAAAAACTTATCTCCGAGAACTTCATCACCATTTAAAGAAACATCGGTTTTAATTCCATACAAGGAACCAAAAGAACCAAGCAATCTTTTTTTATATGTACTTTTATAAGCTTCTAGCAAATCTTTATTTTCTAAACTTTGAAATTTCATTGAATATTTAAATATTTCTAACAAGTTTTTAATTAGAACATCTTCATTTGAAACATCAATTTTATTTATTGAATGCATAAAACTTTTATTATCTGTATATTTAGCCCAATCTTCCATAATTCCTTTATGTTGATAAACAGATTTTCCATCTTTAAATGTATATTTATATATATCTTCAACAGGAGTAGAAGAACAACAAAGCAAATTTATATGATTATTCCAACCGCTTTTAGTTTTAGTTACCTCAAAAGAGTACATAAGACCATCAAATTGGCTAAAAAAGCTTTTATGACCCTTTCCCATCTTATTGTTATTAATAGACTTTCTAAGCGTATTTAAACCACTTCTAGCCCTATCAAAAACAGTAGTAAAACTTTCACTAGCATTATGTCTCACAGGAAGAACAATATAATACCAATACTTCTTTTTAAATTCAGGATTTTCATCAAAATATGTCATTACTTTTTTAACTTGTTTTGAAGCTCTACGCATTGCACAAGCTGGACACAATTTATCTTTTTTACAGAAATTTGCATTATGCAATTTTGTTTTATCTACTTCAAAATAGTTTCTAAATTCTAACCAAGACCCACAATCCTCAACAGATTTTATAACATTATTACTAAGTTTATTTGTTTCAATATCTAAAACTGATAAAGTATCAATATGATTAAGGAGTTTTTTAGTTCGTGATTTACTTTCTTTATAACGAAGTACATTTTTTGTAATATAGTCAAATGTGTCTGATGTGATAAATGGGTTTTGGTTAAGATTTTGATTATTTTGAGTTTTTGTGTTATAATTGCTATACATTTTTAAAATTTAAATCGTTTGGCGAGGACGGCAATCCTATGACCCAAGCGATTATATTATCTCCTTTTATTTTTCCTATGACTTTTCTATATACCACTGAAATTATATCAGCTTTTTTGTATATTTGTCTATTATTTTTTATTGATTTTAGTACAGTTAGTTCTATAGTATCAAGAATAGAAAGCAGAAAGTGTATCAGGTACCCATTTTTATGGCATTTTATATCAAAACATTGGAACCAATTTTTGATATAAAATGCCATAAAAAAAACCCTCTTACACATTATGCTTTTATATTTTTTAATTACCAAAGAAACTCCTCTTTTTTGGAATTTTCTTCAATAACTTTTCATTGTCTAAATTTGCTTTTTTAAGAGAAACACTTAAATTATCAAATTCTTTTTTTAATTCATTATGATTTTTTTGTAATAAATCATTTTTTTCTGACAAAATAAGATTTTTATCTGACAAAATACGATTATTATATTTTAAACTATCAAGTTCAACTTTAAAAGCTTGATTATCTTTTTCTAAAGTTTCAATATCTAAAGATTTATAACGATTTAAAGAAAGCTCAAAAGAATTACAATCGTTTGATAAATCATCATAAGACTCTTGCCATAATCTATTGAGTTTTATAAGTGCAGGAAGCACAGAACGATTTAAAGAATATTCTTGTGCTAACTGATTATTTTTTTGAGGAGTCCACAAAGGATCTATCTTAGATATAAAATCTAAGAACTGATAAAGATTAGGATCCTTTTTTTGTATCATAACTAAATACCGTAAAAGATAACTCTATTTTTATTTGCAATAGCTCCAACTTCTAAAACAATATCTTTACCAATTTTATCTTGATATTTTGAATAAAGTTCATCAGGTATTGAAATCTTTTCTACTACAGTCTCAAAACCAGAACCTTTTATAAGCTCTTTTTGAGAAATAAATTCTAATTGATATTTACCTTGTTTTGTTTCGCCTGTATCCTTGTTTGTGAAGTCTCCACGCTTAAAGATATTATTTAGCTTACCAGCAACTTGTATTTTCATTTTGTCTCCTTTTTGATATAATTTCATACAATCTTGAAATGTTGCTCAAATTATAACAAAATGTTGCTCAAAACACAAGCATCTTAAAAAGGAATACAAATGGCAAACAATAAAAAAATAACAAGAGATGACCAATTAAGGTTAAGATTATCAAAACAAGAAAGAAACTTATTTGAAGCATATGCAAAAGAACTTGGAATTAATCCAAGCAGACTAGGAAGAAACATAATTATGTCTCAAGCTGAAAGCATAGTAAATAAACCTTTTATTATACCAATAGCAAAAGCATATAAAAAATATTTAGAAGTAACAAATCAAAAAGAAGCATTAGAAAGAATGAAGACTCCATAAAAAAGAAAAGAGCGGGGAAGCTGTTTAGGTGAAACTCCAAAACAATAATTTAAATATATAAATTTATTTAAATCTAAAATCTACCGTTTGGAGCGATACAGTTGTTACGAGGAACGAGCGAAGCTCTTTTGTCTGCGGTTTACCTGCGGTGCTAGGAGAAATCAAAACAAACCTCTCATAATATAAGCAAATGATTTTAATTCTTTTTGAAATTGAGTTAGACCAGGTGACAAAACATTATGTTTTATAACTCTTTTTTGTTTAACTGGCAATCTACATACAACTTTTTTTGTATCAGCATTTACAACATCAATATATTTATAATTATTCTTACCATAAGAACGATCTTTACACTCAACATCTCTAATTTTTCTTGAATACTCAAAATATTCTTTTGACCAAAAATTGTATCTAAAAATAATTTCTAAAAACTTATCTCCGAGAACTTCATCACCATTTAAAGAAACATCGGTTTTAATTCCATACAAGGAACCAAAAGAACCAAGCAATCT
>JALUWF010000084.1 GCA_027019785.1 Mariprofundus sp.
AAAGCATCTTTTTGTGCGCCAATGTTATCCATGCGGGCATACACAATCTCACTGATATCCTCCGCATGTAGCAATCCATCATACTGACCATCGCCCTGATAGACGAATTGATTATTCACATGCATCAGACGCACCGCTGCCAGTTTCAGCCCGCACCCCTGCAACACCCAGGCCTGAATCGCCGCATCATTAAGATAATATGGTTTGACTGAAGTGGCCGCTTTCACCTCGGTCAGAATCCAGCCCGCATCGGTACGCTCCAGCAGATCAACACGCACCAATACGTTGTCAAAACTGAACGTGGCCTCATGGATGCGCTGAACCTGCTCATCAGCAACGAGACGGGTTGTCTCCTTGATAGCAGCAGACAAACCAGAATCATACTCCACCATCACACCGGGATAGAGCTTGCAAGCCATATCGCCAACAGCATAACCATTAAGAATCGGCAGGCTGTCACCGCCATCTTCTTCCTCCGGCATTTCCGGTGGATGCACAGTCAGATAAAGGCGCTTGGGGCATTGCAGCCCGGCAGTAAATCGGGATTTGGAAAGGTATGTTTTTTTCATAGGGAAGAGCCTACCACATCGAACGACATATCGCGTCGCAGTAGATTATCACAATCTACGCACGAACTCGGCTACAGTTTCAATGGCATAGTGTTCTTTTAAACTTAATAAATCCTGATCGCCACTCACCAGACAATCAGCGTGAGAAGCAATCAAGGCGGCCAGAACCGGAGCATCATCTGCATCACGGGGAACAACGGCATCAACACCATCGATATTTACAATCTCGGCATGAAATCGAAGCACAGAGACAAAGTGTTCAATCTCTTCATCCGACCAATCAATACGCTTGCGAATTTTTGGATACGCCAGCACCCGTGTAATTTCAATCAGCATCGGCTCACTCAATACCAATTCAAAAGCAGCGCTTCGCCATGCCGATAATATTTTTCCGGGCTGACTTTCGGGCAACATCAAACCGGATAAAAAGATGTTGGTATCCAGCACAACCTTCATGCTTGGTGACGCGCCGTTATGACTGCCTCCTGAAGCTCTTCAGCCAGAACATCCTCTTCGACACCATTGGCTTTACTGGCCAATTTACTGCACAAACCATCAAATTCATTTTGCATCAAGCGTATCTTTTCAAACAGCGCCATATCGACAATAGCAGCCACAGATTTTCCGCTTTTTTGAATCACAATGGAATCATGCCGATAAGTGACCTCATTCAATAGCTCACCCAAATTATTCCGTACTGTCATTGCTGATGCTTCTCGAATCATATTACCACCTCAATTGGGGTAATCATAGTAGTCATTACAATAATGTGCAATATGACCTGTAAACAATCAGCCTTGGTCGCACTCTGTGAACCTTATTGTTACGGTTTAAAATCCCCATATGTCATTAAGCCAGGCATGATATGCCTGCTGGAACCATTCCCGCTTGCACCGCTTGACCTATATACGTTCAAACTGATGTTCAATATCCATCGATTGATGCAATACACGTGCAACTTCCAGTAACGAGTCTCTGGTGCGATAAAATATAACATGACGACCTTGCGGAAAGCTGGATAAGCCTTGTGCAATCTCATCTCTGGATTTACCCGCCCCCACATGTTCAGCAAGCCAATAAAATCGTTGCTCCAGTTGATCCAGATATTCATCGGCCTGATCATCGCCCCATGTTCTGGCTGTGTAGTCCTCAATCCCTGCCAAATCCTGTATTGCCAGATCAGATAATTTGACCTGGATTTCAGCCATTTCTTATTCCTCGCCCCTGACGTTTTATTCCCTCAAATAAATCATGCAGCTCGGTTTTGCCAAACAGTGTGGATTCATCACCATCTAGTTGATCCAATCCGGCTTTGACCTCTGAGTGTAAGCGATTGGTCTTAATCATCTTATACTCTTCAACAGACATCAGTACTGCAACGGGTCTGCCATGTTTTTCAATGGCAATCGGCTCACGTTGTGCGGCGTCCATCAGGCTGCCAAATCGATTCTTTGCTTCTCGTGCTGCTATAGCTTTCATGCGGATCTCCTTGAAAAAGCTATAATAGCTCTAATAGCCTTATGCAGCAACCGTAAGCGGACATCAAAAGCGTGACCGTTGCAGGCCATCCCTGATTTGATGATGGCATTCTGGCAGACCATCCGACATCTCAGATCGCAGGCAATCAACGCAATAGCCACATCACCATGGCGACCTGAAATGTCGCAGTATGGTTTATCCTCTCCCCACAACAAAAAAAAGGAGTGGGTATGCGATTGGTCGTCATTGATACAGAAACAACGGGACTCTCCCCTAAAAACGGGGATAAGATGGTAGAGATCGGCGCTATCGCCATTGAGCATGGTCAGGTTCAGAAAGAGCAGATATTTCACCGCTTCATTGATCCGCAATGCGAGATTCCGCCTCAAGTGGTCGAAATTCACGGCATTGATGCGGCGAGGCTGGCCGCAGAAGGGGCAAAGCCGTTTGCCGATATTGGTGCGGAATTTCTCGAATTCATCGCTGGGGCTACGTTGGTATTCCACAACGCCAGTTTTGATCTGGGATTTATCAAAAATGAGTTGGCTGATGCCGGTCTTCCGGGCATTGATGCCATGCCGGTGATCGACACACTGAGCATGGCGCGCCAACGCTTTCCGAAGCAACCCAATCATCTCGATGCGCTCTGTGATCGTTTTGCTATCGACCGCAGCCACCGAGCGTTACACGGTGCATTGATCGATGCCACTCTGACGGCACATTGTTTCCTCGCTATGAGCGATGAATACTCAGTACCAGCAAGCGAGGACGAGCCTTCTGCACTGCCCACACAGAGCATTATAGATTTGGTACGGGATGTTTATTTCGAACTGGAGCAGCGCCACAAGAAAG
>JALUWF010000085.1 GCA_027019785.1 Mariprofundus sp.
AAAAATTGTTGGGGGGTGGTGGTGGGGGGGGGGGGGGGGAGAAAAGTATGTTCCGAATCAGCTGTATCATGATAGTCCTGATGCTTCAGGTTGGTGCGTAAAGCGGCAGTTCAATGCCTGCAGCGGGTTCTGTTCGGCCATATCAAGGCGGATATGATGCTGGAGCAGGCGGGAGCGGGCTTGCAGCCGCGAGATCGCGGCTTGTTGCATGAATTTATTTATGGCGTGCTACGCAGGCGCTATTCGCTGGAAGCGGATTATTCCCGCTTTTGTAAAAGTAAGCCGGATGATATCAATGTGTCAGCTTTGTTGCTGGGTACTTATCAGTTGCGCTGTATGCGCATCCCGCCTCATGCCGCCGTATCAGAAACTGTTGCGGCGATTCGGCAACTCAATCCCGGCTCTTGTGGCTTTGTGAATGCGATTTTGCGCCGGGTTGCAGAAAACGAGCCGCCGCTAAAACTCAAACCCAATCAGCGGGCGGAACTGCCTAAATGGATGTATGCACAGTGGCGAGATGCTTTTGGAGCAGATGCAGTACATCGTTTCTGCGATGTGCTAAAGCAGCTACCACTGCTTTGCGTGGCGGTTTTTGTGCCGCGTGAGCAATGGATAGCGCAGGCTGGGGAGATGGGCATCAAAGCAGTCGCAGGCGCATTATCCCCCTATGCCGTATTGTTGCCGACCGGCGTGCAGGTAACATCGTTGCCGGGATTTGATGCGGGAGCATTTACGGTGATGGATCAAGCGGCGCAAGCGGCTGCCATGGCGGTGAATGGGATCGAGGCTGATAGTCTGATTGTTGATCTGTGTGCAGCGCCGGGCGGCAAAAGCGCGCTACTTGCCCGGCGCTTCCCTCGGGCCCGGATTATAGCTGTGGAACTCAGTCCCCGTCGTATACCTCGATTGCAAGAAAATCTAAGCCGTCTGCATTGTGAAAATGTAACCATCGTACAGGGTGATGCGCTAAAACTGCCGTTTAGAGAAGCATCTGTTGATGCCGTGTTATTGGATGCTCCCTGTTCCGCTGCGGGAATTTTACGCCGTCATCCCGATGTAAAATTTTTGCATGATGAGGCAGATGTGGAACAACTGGCCTGCATGCAAAGGCAAATGGTGAACGAATCGCTGCGGCTGTTGAAGCCGGAATGCCAGATGGTCTATGCGGTCTGCTCTATTCATCCGCAGGAGAATGAACAGGTGTTGGCCGGGGTGGCCGGCGTATCTGCCATGCAACGGTTGTTGCCGGATATGGATCACGATGGTTTTTTCCATGCCAGCATCGAAAAGCCTTGATGAGGATTTATGCAAGAGAGTGAATTCAGTCTGATTAACCGCCTGTTCACGCGCACAGATAGCAGTCGCAACCCCTTTACCCGCTTGGGCATCGGCGATGATGCCTCCATCCATCATCTGGAGCCGGGGATGGAGTTGGTGGTCAGTACCGATTCGAGCCTGCAGGGGGTGCACTGGCCCGACGATTTTCCACTCGACAGAGCTGCCGACAGGGCGGTCTGTTCGGCCCTTTCCGATATGGCGGCCATGGGGGCGGAAACGCTCTGCATCTGGCTGAATGTGATGGCGGAACATAGCCGGGCGGTGGAGAGGATGGCGCAGGGTGCGATGGCTGCGCTCAAGCGTTATGATGTGGAGCTGGCTGGCGGTGATACTTGTCGATCTGCTATCAATGCACTGTCGGTCAGTGTGGCCGGCCAACTGCCTGAGGGAACTGCAATGCGGCGTGATTCTGCAGTCAGCAGCGATAACATCTGGCTGGCCGGACGGGTTGGGTGGCATGCGCTGGGTTTGCAGCAGTGGCTGAATGGCCGGCAGGACGGGGCTTTCGTTCCCTGTTTTGAAGTGATTACGCCGTTGTTGCAGACAGGTATCAAATTGCGTCAGGCCGGCGTCGGCTGTTGTATTGATATCAGCGACGGGCTTTTGCAGGATGTCGGGCATATTGCCTTCGCTTCGGGTGTTGGTATGGATATCGAAATCACCTCGGTGCCGGGCTGGGAATTACTATGTCAGGCGGTGGGTGAGGACTCGGCGTCTGCATTGGTTGCGCATGGTGGTGAAGATTATGCCTTGCTGTTTACTGCTCCGGACGATGTGTCGCTTCCAGATAAGCTTGCTGTTTGTATTGGTCACTGTCGAAGCGGAAAGGGGGTGTCTTTGTTGTTGGATGGAGAAAAAACAGATATTGAAAAGGCAGGGTTTGACCATTTTAGATGAATGCACGTTTAACCACTGGATAGCAGCAGGGTTTGGCAGCGGCTGGCTGCCGAAAGCACCGGGCACATGGGGTTCGCTGGTCTCCCTGTTGCCGGGGTGGTCTATTTTGGTATGGGGCGGCGCAACAGGGCTGATTATAGCCAGCGCTATTGTGTTGATCGTCGGCTGCCTTGTCTGCGCCGCTGTGCTGCCCACTCTGGAGGAGAAGGATCCGGGCTGGATTGTGATTGACGAGTGGGCCGGTCAGTGGCTCTGTCTCGGCATTCTGGCGGCGCTGATGGGAAAGGGTGGCGTGGTAGTTCTGATTGCTTTCGTTGCCTTCCGCCTGTTCGATATTTTCAAACCGTGGCCGATATCCTGGGCCGAAACGGCCGGACCTCCGTGGTGGTCGATTATGGCCGATGATGTACTGGCCGGATTGATGGGGGCTGTGTCTGTGATGGCGGTTGTTCAGGTGGCGGCGTTCTGATGTCTTCGATATGGGTGGATATGACCGATGCGACGGATATGGGGAAGCAGGCATTATGCGTGATATCGGAGCATGGCTTGCAAAGTCTGATGACGGCCGGGATTTCAACCGGCTGGATGAAGGCATGGTTGATGTCGGCCGGAGCGTCATCAGTATCCATTGAATTGCTGGAATCGAGCCAATGGCGGCATTGCGAGGCTGAATACCAACTGTTTTTTGCCGCTGACGACGAGCTGAAGGAGGTCATGCAGCAGCACGGATTAAACAACACGGCACAAGGCAACGCTTGTTTCAGGCTGGATAATCCACCGCGCAACTGCTGGCGCTACGTCAACGAAGGCAGGCAGCTCATATTATTGACGCCGGGCGATATCGCCTACCAGCGTCAGCACTGGCTCAATCTGTTCAATGCTGGAAAAGCGATGCTGCCATTGTATGTCCGGGCAGATGATACGTTGCCATTTCCACTGGAGCCGGGTTTGAGCGCATCACTTTCACAACCAGCCGATGGCCCGGTTCTCAATGCAGCTGGCCAGATGGTTGAGGAACAGGTGATTGCGAGGCTGAAACAATCTAAACTTTTAGTCCGAACCGTGGAATCCTGTACGGCCGGTGGTATTGCAGCCCGTTTGTGTCGCCTCCCCGGCGCATCCGCCGTGCTGGATCGGGCGTGGGTGACCTATAGCAACCAGGCCAAGCAGCAGGAGGCAGGCGTGCCTGGCGATGCGCTTGCGCGATACGGTGCAGTCAGTGAAGCTGTGGTGCGGGCGATGGCGACCGGTGGCGCGGATGATGGGTATGTTTGCGTAGCTGTCAGTGGCATTGCCGGCCCCGGCGGCGGCTGCGATGAGAAGCCGGTTGGCACAGTCTGGATTGCGGTTGCCATGGCCGGGCAAGCTACGATTGCGCAATGCCTGCGCCTGTCCGGGGCGAGGCATGAAATTCAATCGCGCACGGTGGTTGCAGCGCTGAACTTATTACTCACAGCGGTGGATAAATTTCACCGTTTCGCTGACCACGAGGCGGGAGATGGGGGCGACGCTCACGATTTATGATCTGCGGAGAATACCCGGCTGCGCCTTCGCGAGAAGAAGTGCTGTCTGATATTTTTGAAGGCTTCGCCGAAAACATGCCGGAGCCTCCGAAGGGTCATTGATCAGCCTCAAAAATCAAGCGGGATTCCGGGCTGTTTTCCCACAGCTTGCCTTTCAATACGAGTCATTGTTTTAGAGAGCTCTTCACCTTTCTTTGGGCGGCCACGCTGATGCGTAAAAAATCGTGCCGCTGGTCAGGTGGATAGCGCTCTGAGCAGGCCTTCGGCTTTGTGTTCGGTTTCGATCAGTTCATGATCGGGATCGGAGTCGGCGACAATGCCGGCGCCGGCGGCCCAGTGCAGCGTTCCTTGATGGTGCCAGATGGTGCGAATCAGGATGTTCATGTCGGCTGAACCATCCCAGGCCACATAACCCAGGCCGCCGGTATAGGGGCCACGGGCGTTGTGTTCCAGTTCATGGATGACCTCCATACAGCGCACTTTGGGGCAGCCGGTAATGGTGCCTCCGGGG
This sequence comes from Mariprofundus sp., assembly GCA_027019785.1. Classification (GTDB taxonomy): domain Bacteria; phylum Pseudomonadota; class Zetaproteobacteria; order Mariprofundales; family Mariprofundaceae; genus Mariprofundus. Next base: position 4,270 of record JALUWF010000085.1, read on the forward strand.
AACATGGCCATGAACAGGTCGACCACATCCATACCCGCCTGCAGCATGCCGCGCACATTTGATACGATATGCTGTACGGTGGCATACTGCTCCACCACCATACATTCATTCACCTCTACCGTGCCCGGCTGGCATACGCGGCCCAGATCGTTGCGCTCCAGATCGACCAGCATGATATGCTCCGCCCGCTCCTTTTCCGACAGCAGTAACTCTTGTCTGAGTGAATCATCTCTATCCCCTTTGGCGCGCCTTCGGGTGCCGGCGATGGGGCGGCTGTCCACGCGGCCGTCAGTATGCATGCGGAACAGCCGCTCCGGCGATGCAGATAGCAGCTGCAGATGGTCGTCCGGCGACTCTTCTGAAACGATATCGACACAGGCGGAGAAGGGGGCGCTGTTAACCCGCCGCAGCCGATCATACAGCGCCAATAGCCCGAAAGCCTCAAACCGTACCTGCCAGAAGCGGGCGATATTGGCCTGGAACAGATCGCCGGCGGCAATATATGCCTTGACCCGCCGGACAGCCTGTTTGTACTGCGCCGCCGATGTTACATTGGTGTTGACCAGCAGGCAGGAAGCAGTTTGCATGTGAACCTTCGGCTGTTCATCCAGCATGTCGAGCGCACATTGCAGTGCGTCTTCGTCACGCGCTGCGATATGGATATTGTCTGCATCAAAACAGAGGGAGAAGTCCGGATACAGCGTCCACAGCAGCGGACCGGGAATGGAGCTTTTGGCTGTCGGCATTACTTCAATCAGCGCGCCGGCTTCATAGGCAGCGTAAATCAGGCAGCGGATGGCAGGCGAGGGTAGTGGCGGCCCGGCCAGCTGCTGTTTCCACCCGCTCAGAAACTTGGAGGCTGTGGCATGGCTGGTATGTTGGGGCAGGGCGAGTGAGTCGCCGCTCCGGGATACAAGAAACTGGCATCCCGTGCCAGCCGGGTCTTCCAGAATGGCAGCGAATTGATCGGGATATGATGAAAAAAGGCCGTAAGCGGAATGCTTACGGCCACTGTTTTCTATGACGCGTAATTTCACGTCAGAGATGTGCGATGATTCTGCAGCGCGATTCAGTCGAATTTGCGAATAACGACTGAAGCGTTGGTGCCACCGAATCCGAATGAGTTGGAAATCGCCACTTTGATACCCGCATCGCGCGCCACATTCGGGACATAATCCAGATCGCATTCCGGATCCTGATTTTCCAGGTTGATGGTCGGTGGAACCACGCCATGGTGAACAGCCAGCACCGAGAAAGCAGCTTCGATACCGCCGGCTGCGCCCAGTAGATGGCCGGTCATCGACTTGGTTGACGAAACCATCAGTTTGGCGGCATGTGCACCGAACGTATCCTTGATACCCTGTGTTTCGCAGATATCACCAGATGGCGTCGAGGTGCCATGGGCGTTGATATAGTCCACATCTTCCGTATTCATACCAGCGACATCCAGCGCCATTTTCATGCAGCGACCGCCGCCTTCGCCGCGCGGCGAAGGGGTGGTGATATGGTAGGCGTCTGAAGACATACCGTAGCCGGAAATTTCGCCAAGAATTTCAGCCCCGCGCGCAGTGGCCGTTTCCAGCGATTCCAGCATCAGGATGCCGGCTCCTTCACCCATGATAAAACCGTCGCGATCCACGTCCCACGGGCGTGAAGCGCGTTCCGGTTCGTCATTGCGGGTGGAGAGGGCGCGTGATGCGCTGAATCCGCCCACGGCGAGCTCGCAGATACACGCCTCGGTGCCGCCGGTAATCATGGCATCAGCTTTGCCGGATGCGATGATTTCAAAGGCCTCGCCAATGGCATGGGTTGCTGTGGCGCAGGCGGTGACCGTTGCCACATTCGGCCCTTTGGCACCGGTCAGCATGGAGACCCAGCCAGACGCCATGTTGATAATGGTCATCGGAATAAAGAATGGCGAAATCTTGCGAGCGCCACCCTTTTCGTAGGCGCGCATGGTGCGCTCGATGGATGGCATGCCGCCGATACCGGAACCGATTGCCACGCCAACGCGCTTGGCATTGGCTTCGGTAATCTCCAGTCCCGACTGTTTCAGCGCCATATCCGATGCCGCGATGCCAAACTGGATAAATGTATCCATTTTGCGTGCATCTTTGCGGTTGACATAGTCACCTACATTGAAGTCGGGTACCTCTCCCGCAATCGTGCAGTTGATGCCTGCCGCTTCTGCATCATAATGACTGATCCGGCGCACGCCGGATTTGCCTTCAATTAGATTATTCCATGTGAGATCGGTGCCTGTGCCGAGCGGTGTAACCAGGCCAACACCGGTGACGACAACGCGTCTGTTCATATTTATACTGCTTTGGCAGCGATATAGTCGATGGCGTTCTGGACGCTCTGGATACCTTCGGCATCCTCGTCCGGAATCTCGACATCGAATTCTTCTTCAAATGCCATGACCAGCTCTACGGTATCCAGTGAATCGGCACCCAGATCATCGACGAAAGATGAATCAGGATTGATTTCACCCTCATCAACATTCAACTGATCAGATACGATTTTAATGATTTTAGCTTCGATTTCTGCAGACATAAGTCCTCCCGAAATTTTTGTAGGTGCGGCTTCTATCATAAGGCCCATATGCGCACAAGTACGAGCCTTTTAAAATTGTCTGCTTGCAAACAATTTTAAAAAACTACATATGCATGCCGCCGTTGACGTGCAACACCTGCCCTGTGATGTATGCGGCCGCATCGCTGGTCAGAAAGCAGACGGCGCCGGCAATATCTTCAGGCTGCCCCAGGCGCCCCAATGGCACCTGAGAGACAAGTTTGGCATGGGCATCTTCGCCCAGATCAGCGGTCATATCGGTCTCGATAAAGCCCGGCGCTACGGCATTGACGGTGATGTTGCGCGAACCAATTTCGCGCGCCAGCGATCGGGTCATGGCTTCAACGCCCCCCTTGCTGGCGCAATAATTCATTTGGCCGGGATTGCCCATGCTGGCTACCACGGATGAAATATTGATGATGCGACCGCCGCGTGCCTTCATCATCGGGCGCAAGGCCGCCTGCATGGCATGGAATACGGATGACAGGTTGGTGTTGATCACTGCCTCCCACTCCTCGGCTTTCATGCGCATCGAAATATTGTCGCGCGTGATACCGGCATTGTTAACCAGCACATCCAGACTGCCGAAATGTTTGACCGTATCTTTTACAAACCCCTGGATCTGATCACGATCAGAAACGTCCACAGCTTTGGATAACACATCCACGCCACTGGCGCTGCGGATCTTTTCCGCCGCCTGATCAATCGTGGTCTGCCTCGTGCCGCAGATCGCCAGATGATAACCGGCCTCGGCCAACTGGCTGGCCACCACAAAGCCGATGCCACGGCTGGCGCCAGTGACCAATGCTGTTTTTACATTACTCATATCGCCCATATCTATTTACTCTCCTGCAATCGCAGCCAGACTGCGTTCCATCTGATCCGGGTTCAGGCTAATCCCAACAACCATAGCACGCTCAATGCGTTTGACGAGCCCGGATAAGACCTTGCCCGGCCCTATTTCCACACCCTGCGTGATGCCGGATCGCGCCAGTTTCTGCACTGTTTCTGTCCAGCGCACCGGTGATACCAGTTGCGCCACCAGTGCAGCCCGAATCTGTGCCACATCCTGTTCGGGCGTAGCGTTGGCATTGCCCCACACCGGACATGCAGGCGTCCGGATTTCAATCTCCTGCAAACGAGCCGCCATGGCATCGGCTGCCAATTGCATCAGAGGCGTATGCGATGGCGCGCTGACCGCCAGCGCTAAAGCGCGTTTGGCTCCGGCTGCTTTGGCATCAGCCATCAAACGTTCAACAGCCGCCGCATGACCCGCTACCACCAGCTGTCCCGGGCAGTTATAATTGGCCGCCCATACTTTTTTACTATCTGTAGAAATTGACCCGCACAGATCTTCCACCACATCATCGGCCAAACCAAGAATTGCCGCCATGCGCCCTGTGCCTGTCGCAACGGCTTCAGTCATGGCTCTGCCGCGAAATGCCACCAGTTGCACGGCATCCCTAAAATTGATCGCACCTGCTGCCACCAGCGCTGAATATTCGCCAAGCGAATGCCCGGCCACCTGACTGGCTTGCGGCCCGCCCTTTTCGCGCCACAAACGCAGCATTGCCGTGGATGCAGTCAGTAGCGCCGGCTGGGTGTATTCCGTCTGCCCCAACTTGCCTTCGACATCATCACGAATCAGCGCTGCCATATCATAGCCCAGTGCATCAGAGGCCTCTTCCAGTGTCTCTCGAACGATCGCAATACCATCAAAGGCATCCAGCATGCCTTTCGACTGCGATCCCTGACCCGGAAACAAAAATACAAAATTCGTCAAATTGTTATCCTTCATTCAAATTCAAAATCCTGAACCGCTAAGTACGCAAAGTTTCGCAAAGTAAAACCATCAAAATAGTACTATCTTTGGTTTTCATCCGTGTTTATCTGTGTCCATCTGCGGTTCATTGCCTTTGACTTTCTTTGCGTAACTTTGCGTTCTTTGCGGTGAAAGCCTTTAACTCTGTTACTTCGACCAGCGTAGCAAATTCGCGCCCCAGGCGAAACCCCCGGCAAATGCTTCCAGCAGAATCAACTGCCCTTTCTGTAAGCGCCCGGAGCGGTACAAGTGATTCAATGCCAGGGGGACGCTGGCCGATGATGTGTTGCCGTGCTCCGCTACAGTCAGTGCCACGCGATCCATGTCCATTTTCAATTTCCGCGCTGTCGCCTCAATGATTCGGATATTGGCCTGATGCGGTACAAGAATATCAATATCACGATCATTTAATCCATATTTGGCCAAAATCTCTGTGACTACGCCGCCCAGCTTGTTCACAGCTACGCGGAATACTTCATTGCCCTTCATTTCCACCGCTGCAGTGCCGGCGGAATCCAGGCTGAAGTCAGCCGCTTCGGGATGCTTCAACATATCGGGGCTGGACGGAGGATGTGGATGGCTGGCTTTTAATAAATCACGGTAAGAACCATCGGCATGCAGCACCGATCCGATTAAACCATTTTCAACGTCGCCATCGCGTGCTTCCAGTACCACTGCGCCAGCGCCATCTCCGAACAGAATACATGTGCCACGATCACGCCAGTCCACGATACGGGACATCGCTTCTGCGCCGATTAACAACACGCGACTGAACATGCCGGCACGCATCATGCCTTCCATCTGGGCCAGTCCGAAGACAAAACCGGAACAGACCGCCTGAATATCCCAGGCCGGAAAATCCTTGCCGCCCAGTTTGGCTTGCACCACTGTGGCCGTAGCCGGAAAAATCAGATCGGGGGTGGTGGTGGAAACAACCAATGCATCGATATCATGAATCGTAAGTCCCGCATCGGCCAGAGCGATTTTTGCCGCTTCAACCGCCAGATCGGAAGTCATTTGATGTTCTGCGATAATATGGCGCTGACGAATGCCTGTGCGCTCGACAATCCACTGATCGGTGGTGTCCACCATCTGTTCCAGTTCTCTATTGGTTAGAATTCGCTCGGGCAGATAGCCGCCGATGCCGGTGATATGTACAGAAGCCAGACTGCTTTTATCCTTACTCATGTTATCCGCACTCTTATCCGCACTCATGACTCAATCAGTTCCTGTACCGATTCGGTGATGCGGTCGGTCAGGTTTTCGCTCACTTCCTTGCAGGCCACGGCGATGGCGCTGACAAAACCATCAGCATCGGCACCTCCGTGACTCTTCACCACAATGCCATTCAGCCCCAGCAACGGCGCACCATTATATTTGCCTGGATTCACTTTGTCCTTGAATCGTTTCAGTGCGCTGCGAGCCAACAGCGCTCCGGCTTTGGACAGCACGCCGGAGGTCAGCTCGCTCTTGATGCTATCGGCCAGAAAGGCGGCAGTCCCCTCCATGGTTTTCAATGCCACATTGCCGACAAAGCCATCGCATACCACCACATCGACATCATTGCCGGTCAGATCAGTGCCTTCAACATTGCCGATATAATTCAGTTCGGTTTCAGCCAACTTGGCAGAGGTCAGCTTGATGACATCGGTCCCCTTGATATCTTCACTGCCGATATTAAGCAGTCCCACGCGTGGACGTTCAATGCCCTCAGCCGCCTGCATATAACAGGCGCCCATGATGGCAAACTGAACCAGATGATTGGAGGTACACTCGGAATTGGCGCCGGCATCGAGCATCAATGTGCGGCCATGATGAATGGCGGGCACGATTGAGGCGATGGCCGGACGGTCGATGCCCGGTAACATTCTCAGAATAATCTTTGAGATCGCCATCAGAGCGCCGGTATTTCCGGCGCTGACCAGCGCATCCCATTGGCCGTCACGCACCATCGCTGCACCGACATGAATCGATGAACCTTTTTTTCTGCGCAGCGCATGTGAGGGTGAATCGCACATACCGATCACTTCAGTGGCTGCAACCAGGCATACCCGCTTTTCAATGCCACGCGCCTGCAAAAGCGGGCGAATGACTGACTCCTGGCCGACGACGCCCAGCGTGATCGGGCCGGAAAAGCGGCTGGAGAATGTGGATGAAAGCGCCATTACCAGTGCATCAAGCACCATTTTCGGTGCAGCATCGCCTCCATGGCCGTCCACCAGAATGCGAACGCTGTTATCATTTCTGGCGGTTCCGGAGCCGGATTCAGACAAAAAGATTACTTCTGGAGTTATTTCGGATCAGGGCCGAATTAATCTTCAGAAGAAGATATAACTTCTCGACCCTTGTAGGTGCCGCAATGCGGGCAAGCATGATGCGGACGCATCATTTCTCCACACTCGGGACATTCAGACATACCGGCCGGAACAATGTGATCATGTGCACGACGCATATTGCGTTTGGAAGTGCTGGTTTTTCTCTTTGGTACTGCCATCTTACTCTCCTGCAAGATCGATCAGTTGTGATCGATCTCTAAAACTTATCAAATCTCTTTGTTTACTATTAAACCATCCGGCTTCAGTCGCTCAACTTCAAACTGCGCAACGCTGCAAACGGGTGGTTGCTGTCATCTTTTTCGCATTGACAGGTTTCCCGGTTCAGATCAACGCCGCAACCCTGACACAGACCTAAACACGAATCACTGCATATCACATCGGACTTCCATGCCAGCCAGATATCTTCGCGCAGGATATCAAGCAGGTTAATCTCTCCCGGAGCGATCAGATGCTCACAACCGTTATCGGTGTTGACACCCTGACCATCGCCCAGCTGAAATTCCCGCTCGGTTTTGCCTTCAGCCTGCCAGTCAAACGGCGCATTGCAACGGCTGCACTGACGTCTGATCAGTCCGTGCCACAAACCGGTCAAACGAAAGATATGGCCAGCGCGTTCCAGTGCGACACGCCAGTGTACGTCAGCCACCAGATCAGACGAGGCCTGCACAGATCCAATACTCTGATCCTTTAGCAGCGCCATGGGCACATCTGTATCCCACTGTCTGCCAGTTACAGCAAGGTTCTGCAATGTCACTAGCCAGTGCCGCTGCATGAAAACCTCCAGCCGATTGTGAGTCAGGCGCGCATTATCAATAATGGCAGTGGTCGGTCAAGCCTGCTTTGCGTTTTGCAGCCCGAAGACCGTTTGAACTGTTCAATCCATTGCTGAAAGCGCTCTGGCTGGCGGTCGCACGACGCTTATGTCCGGATCAGTTCATCCACCATCTCTGCAACGCCTGTAGCCGGTTGCTCAGACCCTAATAACGTGCGCAATTTGGCGCATTCGCTACGCTGGTTTTGCGCGGCGGTTTCACCACGTAACAGGGGCAGTAGTTGCGCCACAATATTATTCGTTGTACATGCTTCCTGCAGCAGCTCCGGCATCACTGGCCGGTCACCCAGAATAATATTGGCCAAACCTGCGCAATGAATTTGCGCCAGCCGTCTGACCAGAAAAATCATCACTGGCGAAGCCTTATAGATTAATACAGTCGGCGTATCCCACAGGGCCAGTTCCAGTGTAGCCGTGCCTGAAACAGCAACGGCAGCATCGGCGCGCAGAGCATAGCCAGGATGGCTACGCCGCAGCGGTTTCGCTCCCAGTTTCCACAAGGCGGCGAGCGATTCCATCGCTACGCCGGGTGCGAGCGGAACGACACAGCCCATTTGTGGAATCTGTTGCTGAATCCGCTGCAGGGTTTCCACGAGTATCGGTACATGCAGTCTGATCTCCTGTGGACGGCTGCCGGGTAACAGGGCCAGCAGCGGTTGCTCATCTGTGATGCCGATCTGCTGTTTGAGTTCTGCTCCCGACCAGCCGCCCAGACATGCCACGGTGCTGGGATTGCCGACATAGCGGGCATGGCTGATGCCGTGCTGCTGGAACCACTCCGGTTCAAAGGGGAGAATGCAAGCCAGCCGATCCTGAGATTTTTTCAGCTTTTTTACACGCCAGCCACCCCATGCCCACAGTTTGGGCGCAATAAAATGGACAACCGGAATGCCCAGCGCCTTGAGCTTGCGACCGAGTCGCATATGGAAACTGGAAAAATCGACCAGAATAGCGACATCAGGTTTTTCCGTTGCGCACCAGTGCAGGATGGAGCGTTCAATATGGTGAATACGGTAGAGCGAACGCAGTACATCTGTGATGCCCATGACATTCAGCGCATGCATATGATGCAGTGCCTGACACCCCTCTGCCTGCATCTGTTCACCGGCGATACCGGTGAAGTTGGCATCGGGATAGCGTCGTTTTAGTTCGGCGATAACGGTTGCCGCATGCATATCGCCGGAGGTTTCACCTGCGCTGATAAAACAGGATTTCATGGCATGAACCAGGCAAGCCTTATGGCTTGCATGACTCGGCTTGCACAACTCATGCAGGATCTGATTCAGGCGTCTGCTGTTCCATACACCGAAATTCCATAACGATCAGCCAGTTGCATAAAACGTTGCCGTTCAATGATCAATGTTTTCCGCGCCTCAATGGCCAACAGCGTGCAGCCGCAGGCGTGCATAGTCTCCAGTGTATCGGGACCGACTGCCGGCACATCAAAACGCAAATCCTGTTCCGGCTTGGCTACCTTGATCACCGCAGCATGACCGCTACCCAATGCGCCACCGCGCTGGATGGCGGCATCGGTTCCTTCAATGGCCTCGACTGCCAGGATGGCCAGGTCCTGAACAATAACAGTCTGGCCGATGTCCAGTCCGGCTATCACCCTGGCATGCTTCAGGCCGAACAGGATATCGTCTGTTTGTTTTGGTTTTGCGGTGGAGAGACCGGCAATATGTCCTGATACCGCCAGCATATCACCCGCATACAGGGTTTGATCAATCAGGGTCAGTCCGGCTTCCGCCAGCAGGTCGGCGATCGTATTCAGAATCGAATCATCACGCCGATCTTTTAAGCGCATTAACCCTTTCATGGCTGTCAAATCCGGACGGAAATTACGAAACAGGTGTAGCTTGCGCACCTTGCCTGCCATCACGACCTGTTCCACGCCGGCTCTTTTGAACGCCTTGATCATGCCGCCAATCTGGCCGACATGGAGCCAGCAGGTGGAGGCGGTCAGCTCTTCGATATCGGGCGAGGTCTCTTCTCTGGCGGCGACGACATGAACTTCCTTGCCCTGTGCCCGCAGTGCAACAGCCAGTTCGAGGGGGAAATGGCCATAGCCGGCAATTAAACCGATTTTATTCAAATGTGATTCAGCGGCGGGCATTGCGGCCATGTGTCATCAACCCGCGTTTGGCTGCACGGATAAATGCGATCAAGTGGTGTGCATCCGCATCATCTGTCGGTGTCAGTGATTCCGCTTCCAGCAAACGATCTTCGCGATTGCCGGCCTCTTGCAGCAACAGACGATAGACTTCCTTCAGGATGCCAATCCTGGCCAGCGTGAAACCGTGTCGCTTCAGGCCGATAATATTCAGTCCGCTGAGTCCGGCGCGATAGCCGCCTGCCAACAGCGTGAATGGCGCTACATCTTTGGTGACGCCGGACATGCCACCAATCATGGACAGACGACCGATACGCACAAACTGTTGAATGGCCGATAAACCACCAATAATAGCATCATCGTCCACTTCCACATGGCCGGCCAGTGTGGCGCAGTTCGCCAGTACAATGCCATTGCCGAGGATGCAATCGTGTGCAATGTGGGCATAGGCCATAAGCAGGTTGTTGTTGCCAATACGAGTCACCATGCCGCCGCCTTCGGTGCCGGCATTGATGGTCACATTTTCCCGAATTTGATTATTGTCGCCCATGATGACCTCGGACGCCTCGCCACGGTATTTCAAATCCTGCGGAATCTGACCGATAGAGGAAAACGGGAACACCCGATTATTGTTGCCAAGTTGCGTGTGCCCGGTGATGACTACATGCGATATGAGCTCACACCCGTCGCCCATGCGGACATCAGCGCCAATGACGCAGTAGGGGCCGACCTTCACATGCCTGCCGAATTTGGCACCATCCTCAATGACGGCGGTAGGATGGATCAGGGCAGTCATGCGTCTTCTTTCGCCACCAGTGTTGCGCTCAATGTGCCTTCACAGACCAGCACGCCATCGACAAATGCCTCGCCGCGCAGTTTCCACATATAGCCGCGCCGGCGCAGACAGGTCAATTCAAAAATAACCTGATCACCCGGGCGCACGGGTTTACGGAATTTGACGCCGTCAATGCCGGTAAAATAGACCAGATATTCGCGATCATCTTCAACCGATTGAAAGGCCAGCATACCACCGGCCTGAGCCATGGCCTCGACCAACAGCACCCCGGGCATGACAGGGTGGTCGGGAAAATGACCGGCAAACTGCGGTTCGTTAAAGCTGACATTCTTCAGCGCCCGAATGGATTTTTCTTTCTCAAAAGAGATGATGCGATCGATTAGCAGGAATGGATAGCGATGCGGCAGACGCTGCATAATCTCATCAATATTTAATTCGGACATCTCACACTCCATGAAGCAAAGAAGAAAAAGTTATTGGTTGCGTTGGGTTTTCCAAAATGCGGGCAGTTTCAACATGACTGCGGATACCTTCAACCACAACCGGTGCGGCATGGCCGGTATTCCGGCATAGGTGCCACCAGCCGCAAGATCGGACATCACACCAGTTTTTCCAGCCAGCTTAACGCCATCACCTATATTGATGTGGCCTGCAGTGGCGGACTGTCCACCAAACTGGCAACCTTTGCCTACTATTGTAGAACCGGCAACCCCGGCCTGGCTGGCCATGATACTGTAGGCACCGATGCGTACATTATGGGCAATCTGAACCATGTTATCGAGTTTGACGCCGCGTTCAATTACCGTGTCATCAATCGCTCCGCGATCGATGCATGTATTGGCACCGATTTCTACATCATCTTCGAGAATGACCCGGCCAACCTGGGGAATTTTTAAATGCACGGAACCACTCCATGCATAACCAAATCCATCTGAGCCAATGACCGCACCAGATTGTAAAATGACATCATTACCCAGTACACAGTTGCCATTAACCACAGCATTGGCATGCAGCAAACAGTGCTTGCCAATGGTTACCCCGGCACCGATCACGCAACCGGGCTCAAGGATAGTGCCGGTGCCAATGCGGGCATT
>JALUWF010000086.1 GCA_027019785.1 Mariprofundus sp.
AGGCTTAAACAATTCGCTAAAAAGCTAATGTCTAAGCCCTTAGAAGTGCCGACTAATAACGGTTGGATAGTATTTAATTGGTTTAGTAAAATAAGATATTACGAAGATGAGAAAATATTCAAAGTAAAGATTGAAGAAGATTTAAAACCCTACTTACTCAAGCTAAAAGAGCGGTTTGTATCATACAATCTCAAATACATATTACCCCTCACAAGTACCTATTCCGTGAGGATATACCAACTTTTAAAGGAATACGAAAAATACAAAGTAAGGTACTTTGAGCTTGATGAACTTCAAGAACTGTTACAAGTTCCCAAGAGTTATAAAAGATATTCTCAATTTAAGGACAAAGTCCTAAAAGTAGCAGAGAAAGAACTTAAAGAGCATACGGATATACACTTTACACTTATCGAAGAAAAAGCAGTTAGAAAGGTCACAAGGTTAATATTCAAGATACACCCTAACATCAACAACAAGTCCACAAATGCACCTGCACTCTTTGAAAGTGAAGAAAACCCAATAAACAAATATATGAATGAAAATGCGATTTATAAAAAGAATTTTTACGACACTATACTTGAAGTTGTACCTTATAAAGATGGCTCAATCAAAGTTACTTTTGAAAAGTCGCTCCGCCCTGATGGTTTAGTTGAAAAGCCAACTATCAGATTTAAAAATGAAAAAGAACTGATAGAATCGATAGAAAAATTAGCATGAGTAAAGTTTTATTTTTTGTATAATTTTGCTACAATTACATCAGTGGAAGAGAGCCGAAGCTCCCTTTTTAATGTAACGGTATTGCGAGTACCATTAAAACCACTAATGCAAGTATGATATACATTGTGAGGTCTCCTTTCAGAGGATTACCCTCGCACCTCTTTCCCTTTTACACCCTATCGCAAAAAGAAACTTCACAACTTATAGCAATAGAATTATACCAAAAAGAAGTGTAAAAATTAGTTAATTTCATCTAATGAAATATACTTTTTTACAGTCAAATATGACACCCCCGCAGTTTTTGCGATTGAATAGTGAGTTATTTTCTTGTTCTCCATTCTTAGAATATTAATAGCATTTTGTATTTTCTCTTTTGCTCTGGCTGTTCTTGCTTCTGTAGCTTTATCAGTAGCAACCATTTTTTTGGCACTCTTTTTAATCTTCTTCGGTTTGCTAATTAACTCTATCATTTCGTTTAATGAATATAACTCTTTTAGAGTGTCGTATTTGTCAAGCTCTTGCACTCTATTAAGTAGCTTTTGAAGTTGTTCCAAGTCGTTAGCTTCAAAATCAAATCTGTATTTGTATTCACTCTCACTCATTATCAATCCTTTTATTATATTTCGTTTAATGTAATTATACAATAGTAAAGCTTTAATTTCGTTTAATGTAATAAATAAAATCGGCTTGCCGATTTGACAAAATGAATACCCTTGTGGTATCATTTTGCCCACAGACTTTACGGAGTAATGTCTAGTGGGTACTCACTAGACATTTGTTACACAAATATCGTGAGCTTTTTCTACCCGCAAGGGGATACGAAAAAGAAAGAGCAAAAGCAAAAACTGCGATGCAATTTTTTAAATTAGGAATGTAAATAATGGCAATTTCATCAATACATATTGAAGCTGGGAACATAGGTTTTTTTTCTCATAATGACAGAAGCCGACTAACCAAAAATTCTATTTTTTCAGATGAAAAAAATTTTGTAAGTTGCTCCAGTAAAGAAGCAATAAAAATTTTTAAAGAAGAACTTGAGATAAGAACTCAAGCTTATTTAAAAAACCACCCAACACGAAAAAAGCTACACTCAAAAACTCACACTCATCTTTCGGCTATTGTCAATCTAAATGCCGAACACACTGAAAAAGATTTAAAAAAAGTTTGCGAACATTTAGAGGAAACCTTTGACACAAAAGTTCTTCAATTTTCGATACATCGGGATGAGGGGCATGTCTCCGAAGATGGCGAAAAGATAAAAAACTATCATGCTCATATCGAGTTTATGGGTCTTAATAGCGATGGAAACAGCATTAAGCGACAGTTGCACCGTAAAGAATTAATAGCTTTACAAAGCGCAACTGCTAAACTCTTGCAGATGGAACGAGGAACAAACTACACCAAAGAACAGAAGCAACGACCTAAAAGACTTGATACTTACGAATACAAAGAAGCTAAAGAGCAAGAGAGCAAAACGAAGAGAGCCACACAAAAAAACCTCAAAACTGAGATAGCAAACCTTAGAGCTGAACTCAAAGAGCAAGGGGCGGTTAGGGCGGATCATGCAAGGCTTGAAGCCCTAAATCGTGAGCTTGAAGAGCAAATAAAAAACAAAGATTTGAGCCTCGAAAAACTTCAATATTTGCTTGGTGACAAAGACAGAATAATCGATTTTTTGAGTAAAGAAAATGAAGAGATTCACGAACTCAAAACCGAGAATAATGATTATATTCAACAAGCAAGAACAACATGGGAGAAGTTTTTAGAAGCTCAAGAAGCTATTAAAAAGCTTGAGGTAGCCAATGAGTCGTTAAATAGCACGAACGAGTCGTTACAAGCAGATATGAGCCGATTAAGTGCTATTAACTCTCAACTCAAATCTAAAAGCAATGAGAAGCTCACAGAAGCTCAAGAAGCCATCAAAAAGCTTGAAGCACGTAATGAGTCGTTAAATAGCACGAACGAGTCGTTACAAGCAGATATGAGCGAATTACAAGCAAATATGAGTCGTATTAACTCTCAAGGAACTGTTCGGCTCACAGAAGCTCAAGAAGCTATTAAAAAGCTTGAGGTAGCCAATCAGTCGTTAAATAGCACGAACGAGTCGTTACAAGCAGATATGAGCCGATTAAGTGCTATTAACTCTCAACTCAAATCTAAA
>JALUWF010000087.1 GCA_027019785.1 Mariprofundus sp.
ATCAAATAGCATGGAATTGGCCTGTGGCATGGAGACCAACGAATGAGTGATGATCGCAGACTGGTATATAGCACGGAACATGGTTCCCTGGATAAACCGCAGCCGAAAAAAGGTAAACCAAGCAGAAAAAACCGCAGGCAGCAGGCTGCAGCATCCGTCATACAAAACCCGCACAAGCAGGGCGTACGCATCCGGCGCGAATCCAAAGGGCGCGGCGGTAAAACAGTCTCTATCGTTGATGGCCTGCCACTGGATGGGCCAGCGCTGAAGATATTACTAAAGCAGTTGAAAGCGGCGCTGGGAAGCGGCGGTGCAATCAAAAACGGCGTACTGGAAATTCAGGGAGATCACCGGGAAAAGCTGCTGTCACTACTGGAAAAGCAGAGCTATAAATGCAAACTGGCCGGTGGATAAATAAACAACAAAATTGAGGTGAACAGATGATCATTGGCATTCCCAAAGAGATCAAGAATCAGGAACACCGTGTAGCGCTGACGCCGGATGGCGTGAGTCGTCTGGTCGCGGATGGTCACAATATCTGTATTCAGCACGACGCAGGCGCTGATAGTGGTTATCAGGATTCAGACTACAGCGAGGCAGGCGCACGGATCGTAGAGGATGCCGACGCAGCGTGGGATGCGGATCTTGTCGTTAAGATCAAGGAGCCATTAGCGAATGAATTTGCTTTCCTTCGGCCCGGACTGGGGTTGTTCACCTTTTTGCATCTGGCTGCAGCTCCTGAGTTGACGGAGGTGCTGCTCGAAAAGCAGGTGTGCGCCATCGCTTATGAAACCGTGCAACAGAATGATGGATCGCTGCCGCTATTAGCGCCCATGAGCCGGATTGCCGGGCGGCTGGCCGCCCAGATTGGCGCTAACCTGTTGCAGCGTGAGAATGGTACGCCGTATCAGGGCAAGGGGGTGCTGATGGGCGGCGCTGATGGCGCCCGGCCGGCCCGCGTACTGGTGCTCGGCGGTGGCAATGTTGGCCGCAATGCTGCGGAAGTGGCGCTGGGTATGGGGGCATCGGTGCGTATTCTGGATGCCAATGTGGAAAGTGTCGCACAACTTCGGGAACGTTTTTCAGAGGCGGGAGAGGCGTGCGATGTTCGTTTTTCCGCCGGCCAGCTGATGTTCGAAATGCTCAGTGAATGCGATATCCTGATTGGCGCAGCGCTGATTCCCGGCCAGCACGCGCCGGCGCTGCTAACACCATCGTATCTGGAGCGCATGGCTGGCGGCGTATTTGTTGATGTCGCCATTGATCAGGGCGGCATCTCCCAGACCAGCCGCCCGACCAGCTATAGCGATCCGGTCTATACCGAAGCGGGCGTACTGCACTGTTGCCTGCCCAACTTGCCAGCCTCCGTACCGGTAAGCGCCACGCAGGCATTAACGCATGCCACCTTCCCCTTTGTTCGAAAACTGGCCATGTCCGGGCTGCAAAACGCTGTGCGGGAAGATCGCATGCTTGCTCGAGGCGTCAACACATGGGATGGCCACCTCACCCACCAGGGCGTGGCGCATGCGCTAAAAAAGAGATATATACCTTTCAAGATGTGAAAAAGTTACTTCCTGTAAGTTCCGATCAGGGCTGCCTGTTCCAGTACGTGGCCCTGCATAGAGGATTCCAGCGCATTTTTTTCCGGTTCATGCAGGTCGGGCAGTAGCGTATCCAGTGCATAGAGCTTGAAAAAATAGCGGTGGGTGCCGATTGGAGGGCATGGCCCGCCATAGCCACTGCGATGCCAGTCATTTTTGCCATGCATTGTGCCGGTGGGCAAACTGGTGACGCCTTCAGCCACCCCGGACGTCTCCGGCGGCAGATTATACAGCAGCCAGTGTACCCAGATCATCTTAGGCGCTTCGGGATCAGGCGCATCCGGATCATCTACGATCAGTACCAGACTTTTTGTGTCTTCCGGCACGCCGGAAAAATCCAGCTGTGGTGATATATCAACACCCTGACATGTATATTTGGACGGTATCTCTCCCATCTGTGTAAAAGATGGGGACGTAATAGATAAAGACATGCTTTCACCTCCCTGAACTATTGTCACAAAACCGCAAAACGTCATCACACAACATATCATTATATAGCGGCCCATAAAGATCAATCATCCTCCCTCTGCATCCTGACGTCAATCACATCTTCCCTCGGCGAAACAACCACCAGCATCGCACGACAGCAAACCTGACAATCCTCGGTATAAGACTTAATATGAGTGATATTGCCTCACCCTTTCAATTGATCCGGCAAACCATCAAGTCGTATTTTACCTTGCTGTAACATCAATAAATCTGAAGATTCAGGTGACGTTGAAATATTATCCAGTGAAAGGTGAAAAAATGGCTGTAAAATTATTTAAATTGAGAAACGTACCTGAAGATGAGGCGGAAGAGGTTCGGCAGTTGTTGCATGAGCATGCCATTGCATTTTATGAAACCGAAGCTGGCAAATGGGGGATATCAATGCCTGCTATCTGGCTTCATGATGAGGCCAGGCTGGATGAAGCAAAAGCGCTGATTGCTGCTTATCAGCAGCAGAGAGCGGGGCGCAGCAGAGCTGAATACCGACAGTTGAAACGTGAGGGCAGGCATCAGACCATAGCCGGTAAAATCAGCCAGAACCCTCTGCAGTTTATGCTGTTGATGATCATGGCGCTGTTTATTCTCTATGTGAGTCTGGCCCCGTTCATTCACTTTCTTTCCTAAGGTAGCTTCACCCCGCTTCGCGACTTCCAATCCGGGAGTAACAGAATCAATCATACTGGAAGTGCGGCTTTAGCCGCGCCAAATAGTGAGTCAAGGCGCGACTGAAGTCGCACTTCGTACGCTCGTAGCGTACTACAATCAGCATGGTGCAAGTCCATGTCG
>JALUWF010000088.1 GCA_027019785.1 Mariprofundus sp.
GTCGGCACGGCCACCGCCAACTGGGCCGAAATCGAGGCGCACTGAGATGATTGAATAGAGGCTTCTAACACGATGGGTATTCTACAATACGAATCAAAAATTTGGGCAACTGCTGATTTATTGCGTGGCTGCGGTATCAAAGAATCGGAGTGGCCTTCGTTTATGATGCCATTTTTGCTTTGGTCATGGTTGAAAGCCGCTTGGTGCACATGTTTGATCAGCTTAAAGCCAAGGATATTTTGCTGGGTTATACCAAACTCTGGGATGCACTGGAAAAAGAACCAAGATAATGTATTCCCAGCAGCTTCTAAGTTAGAGCATCCAATTATTCATAAGCTGATTGCTGAAATTTTTAATGGTTTGGAGGATCATTAGTCTATGAAAACTGAATCCAACCGTATCGAATATAAGCAGCAACTCACCGATGACCTCGAAAAAGAGGTGGTGGCATTTCTGAACTATCGTGACGGCGGTGTGATTTATATTGGCATTGATAAGCATAGTGCTGTGGTCGGTGTGCCTGAATGCGATGAGGTTCAACTCAAGGTAAAGAACCGCATTAGAGACAAGATTAGCCCCTCTACTATGGGGCTGTTTGATGTGGTGCTTGAACGGATTGATGGAAAAGAGATTATCAAAATCACTGTTGCCAGTGGATTGGAGAAACCATATCACCTGAAACGAAAAGGTATGACCGAACAAGGCTGTTTTATTCGTGTGGGTAGTGCTTCTGAGCCGATGACCCAGCATATGATAGAGGATCTGTTCTCTTGCCGGGTTCGCAATTCCATTGGAACAATTAAATCACGTAATCAGGATTTGAGCTTTGAACAGCTTAAAATTTACTATGGTGAGACATCATCAAAGCTAAATGAGCAATTTGCCCGGAATCTGGAGCTATTGACGGAAGATAGCCTGTACAACTATGCGGCTTATTTGTTATCGGATATCAATGGACTATCCATGAAGGTGGCTAAATATGCTGGCGTGGATCGGGTCAAGTTGATTGAAAATGAAGAGTATGGCTATTGCTCTATCATCAAATCCACCAAAGCAGTGTTGGAAAAGTTAAAAATAGAAAATAGAACCTTTGCCAAAATCACCTATGAAAAACGATTAGAGAGGAAACTTCTTAATCAGGAGGCACTGCATGAAGCGGTGATCAATGCCATCATTCATAATGATTACAGCAATGAAGTACCTCCTAAATTTGAATTCTTTGTTGATCGAATAGAAATCACTTCGGCAGGCGGCATCCCTCATGGCTTAAGCGATGATGACTTTTTTAAGGGGTACTCCGTTCCGAAAAACAAGGAGCTGATGCGAATTTTTCGTGATTTGGATATGGTGGAGCAACTGGGTTCAGGTATTCCTCGTATTTTAGCCCACTATCCAACGAGCATTTATCACTTTTCGCCAAACTTTATTCGTCTGGTGCTGCCGTATGCTGAGGGCTTTGATGATACCGTTCATAATTCACAATTATCAATTGATAACTATCCAGTATCTACCGAGCAAGCTACCGAGCAAGCTACCGAGCAAGCTACCGAGCAAGCTGAGAAGCTGCTGGCATTTTGCAGAGAGCCGCGAAGACGAGAGGAAATGCAGAACTTTCTTGGTTTAAAACACCGAGAACATTTCCGTGCTGAAATTCTCAAGCCACTGCTTGAGCAAGGATTGTTGAAGCTAACCATTCCAGATAAACCGAAAAGCCCTAAACAGAAATATGTGGCAGTTGATAGTTCACAACTATCAATTGATAATTAACAATTGGAAAACAATCCTTTAAAGCAATCTGCATGCACTGAATAACGCCTCCGCCATGTTGGGGCTGGTCGGGGATGATGAACCGGGGCACTGGGTGCATCATCGCTTATCGGAACTGAATTCAGATAATCGCGCGCTGCCGGTGGCGTCAGCAAAGTTGGCACGGCCACCGCCAACTGGGCCGAAATCGAGGAGTTTTAAATGTATTTTAGTAGCCACGAATGGACGCAGATAAACACAGATATAAGAGTTGGAGGTGTAAATATTTTTTTCTCTGCAATGAGTTACTATCGCCACATGCGTAGTCATTGTAAAAGTATTATTTGCCTTGATCTGTGTTCATCTGTGTTCATCTGTGGCTCCAAATTATGAAAATCGCTATCGGTATTCCGGCTCGTATGGGTTCTACCCGTTTTCCTGGCAAACCATTGGCCTTGTTGGCCGGGAAACCCATGATCGAGCATGTCATCGATAAAGCCTTGCAAGCTGAACTCGGGCCGGTGTTTGTCGCTACAGATGATGAGCGCATTGCCGATGTGGTGCAAAAAAAAGGTGTAGATGTCTGTATGACCAGCCCCGATCATCCGAGTGGAAGTGATCGTCTGGCTGAAGCGGCGCGTGATCTGGATTGCGATATCGTGGTCAATGTGCAGGGCGATGAACCGCTGATTGACCCGGCTGCCATTCGCGCCGTAGTGGAACCGTTTACTGATGATGCATATCTGCCGATGGCGACGCTGGCACACCCTCTACGCTCCGAATCCGATCTGGATGACGCCAATATCGTCAAAGTCGTCTGCAACGGTAAAGGTCGCGCCATGTATTTCAGCCGCGCCGCCATCCCCTACCCGCGCTCCGGTCCGACGCACGCACTGCAGCATGTTGGATTATACGCCTACAGAAAAGAGTTCCTGTTGATTTATCCCTCGCTCGATGTCTGCAAAACCGAACAGACCGAACAACTGGAACAGCTGCGTGTTTTGCATCATGGCTATGATATCGCCGTTACGGTAGGCGATTTTCATTGCATCGGCGTCGACACGCCTGCCGATCTTGCCCGCGCTGAGGCGGTGCTCTCAACTCATTAACGAATCACAGTAAAAAAA
>JALUWF010000089.1 GCA_027019785.1 Mariprofundus sp.
ATCACTTCCGACCTAGTGATCGAGTATGGTAAGGGACTGGCAGACAAAGTTGATTCAGAAGAAATAAAGCCCGCAACTGCTCAAAATCTCCTGAGCTCGGTCAACTCCGTCATGAAATCAGCAACAAAGGGCGAGTGGAAAAGCGTCTCTCCGACAAAAGACTGCATGATCCCGCAGCGCGATAATGTGCGTTCAGAATCCACAGTTACGCGAGAGCATTCAACCCCTGCAATCGCAAGTCTTACTGAACGCCAAGCAGCGATAGCCGGCATGTGTAGAGAACTCGGATTGCGCTCCAAAGAGGCTTGTTTAATCAACGCAAAAACGGCTTTTAATCAAGCTATTTCCGACGGTAAAGTACGCATTGTGGACGGCACAAAAGGCGGGCGAGCAAGAGAAGTTCCCATCACTTCCGACCGCCAAATTCAATCACTCAAAGAAGCTGCAAATGTGCAAGGATCTGACAGATCAATGATACCTCCAGAGCAAAGTTGGAAGCAATTCCAAGCGGGCGAATTGAGAGGTGCTAGAGAGTCGCTGCAAGCCGCCACAGGACATGGATTGCATGAATTGCGGTCAGCCTATGCCTGCGAGCGTTACACAGCCATTACTGGACACGAAGCGCCATGTAATGGAGGGCAAATTGCAGACAAGTCAAAGGATCTTGAAGCACGGCAGCAAATCGCGTCGGAGCTGGGGCATGGGCGGATTGATGTGACAACATCATACCTAGGCGGACGCTCATGAGCCTGCAATGTGATGTGAAGAAAATTACACGCGATTACATCCGAAAAGGCGGCAAGTTGAATCGACGCAAGCAAGCAAAAAGAATGCTTGCGCTCGCAGAGCATGCTGAAAAGAATGGATGCAATTCGTTAGGACGGATGGGGCGCAAACATATTATCGCATTCTACTGTGACCATCGAGAACTGAGTGATACCGTCATTTACCAGCACTGGCTGGCGTTTCGCAAGTTGTGGAAGCTGGCTGGCAAGCCTGGCGATCCTCCAAAACCAAAATATAAAAACACCTGATAAATCATATAATATACGATTCCTCCATCCCATTAGTCACCTCTGGGAGCGACCCGAAGGGCGCGGCGCGCAGCGCTTGTGAAAGGTCGCCCCACAGGGGCGGCGTATCGGGAAAAATCGCGGCGAAGCCGCTCCACAAGCGCACCGCGCCACTCAATAAGGATACGATTTGATAATATATTATCCATCGACATTCATCCATCTTTGTCTTGTCGCATCGTCGCAAATGAAAAGCAATGCCTGCATCCGTAGCCGCGCGCTGATTCCAGCCGCGCTAGTGAATTGCTCACGCTCGCAAATGTTTTGCGCCCATTTCGTCAATGTTGCCCCTGCCTGTTGGGATGGTTTGGCATCCAATTTTAAACAAACCAAATCAGCCAGCGTGGTATCCATGCTTGCCGTTGTACTTTTTCCGTCGATTTTCAAATGAATGATTGTGCTGATGCCTTTTTGAGTTGCCATGATGTGTGTCCCCCATGTTATTGGATAATATATTATCATAAAAAAGCACCTAGTCAAGTTTTTTGATAATATATTATCAAAAATAGCGAAGCAGACCACCTGCGACCTCGCGACTTGTCCAACCAGCCGCGCGCAGCGCATCAGATTGCGCGGGCGGAACGAGTATCCAGATTGATACCACATGCTGAGCAACGGCGTGAACGCATCGCTATGCGATGCTTATTGTTTGGTTGGGAGATGGTTGCAAACCATCGGCGTGCAACGCCATGCAAAAACGCGGCTGAAAGCCGCTAAAGTCGGTCAAAGAGAGTTATCCACAGGCAAATCGCCTTTTTCTCCCTTTTTCCTTTAACCTTTTAATCCTTTTAGGCTCAAAAAAGTGAGTGTTTGCAAGGGCTGCCGAGGGGATATAGGGAGTAATTGCCACCATTAAGGGAGTAATTGCCACTTACAAAGGGAGTAATTGCCACTTACAAAGGGAGTAATTGCCACCATTAAGGGAGCCATGCTATTTACATTCCCTTTATGACATGTAGACTACAGCGTATGGATAAACAAATCGTCAAACACAACGCTGCAATAAAGGCGGCATACCGCCTTACACTGGACGAGCAGCGATTGATGATGCTGTGCATCACCAAAGTACGCAGAGACTCAAAGAATCCGCGTAGGTTCACGATTCGGCATGATGAATACTGCGAAGAATTCAAAACATCATACGCATACCGCAACATGCGTGACGCAGCAATGCGATTGCAACAGCGTATCATAAAGATTGGTGAGACCGTGATCGATGGTAAGAAATACGAAGGCGGTGCAATCAATGTACTCTCACGGCAAATGTGGCAAGAGCATGAGGGCGAAATAATGCTCGATTTCAGCGAGTTCTTTATGCCGTACCTAGAGTCGCTACATAGAGACTTCACACGCTTTGGCTTGAAAGACATTGCAAGCATGAAAAGCATCTATTCGATACGCATCTATGAGCTTGTAAAAATGGCGTATGAGCAGCAGAAAAGCAATCGAGACCAAGCGATAACAATAGAAGTTTCAGAGATTCGCAGAATGTTTGAGCTTGAAGGAAAATACAAGGCACACAAAGATTTCAAGAAGTATGTGGTTGACAAAGCAGTCGCAGAAATCAACGCATATTCACCACTTCTGATTGAATATGAACAAATCAAAAAAGGTCGCCGAATTCACGCGCTCAAGTTCAACATCAAGCGCAAAAAAGAGCCTTATAGCTTAAAACCAAGCAAGGACAAAAAAGCAGTAGCCAAGGCTATGACCGAGCTGAAAAAAGCGCTCGGCATGGGTTTGGATGTCAGACTCCTGGGCAGGGAAGTGAAGGAAGTGAATGG
>JALUWF010000090.1 GCA_027019785.1 Mariprofundus sp.
GAGAGCACCGCAAAGTTAGGGGCAATCAGGCCACCATTTGCGTTTCCGCGTTAGGTTTCAGACCGGGATACCACTGCTCGAACTTGGCCCTAAGCGTTTCATCGAGGGTGCGGGCACGAGTCTGAAGCATCAGGTGAGCACCTTGTTTTGACCATCGCATCTGCTGGCGTTTTCCGAAGCGTTTTCCGACCACGGTGTTGACGGTGCTTTCAACAAAACCGGTGGAGACGCGCTCGCCGTAGCGTCGTCGCTCGGCATAATTCGGGATCATGTCCTTGTTGTTGGCGATGTATGTCTCGAACTCGGTCGCGGCTTTGCGCAACGCCTTGATGCTGGCGTAATCCGTCTCGATCTCGTCCAGGTCCATGACCAGATCTTCGATCACCAGTTGCCCGTCATGCAGGTTTCCATTCCAGAGGAAGCCTTTGATCTGGCGGAGCAACCTGGCCAGCTTTTCGGCATCCCCTTCATTATAATGCGCCAGGCCTTTCACATATTGCTGCATGACGGTGAGGCGCATGGTGATGTGGAACCAATCGAGGATGTGTTCCGAGGCGGGTGCCATGTGCAGCGCCATGTTGATGACAGTATCGCCACCATCTGTCATGAATGTCACCGGCTGGTTTTCCTGCCAGCCCTGATCTTTCAGTACCTCATGCAACCGCCGTTTTGGCTTGTCGTCATGGCTCTGGACGAGACCGAGATACCGGCTCGGGCGGTCCGTGGGAATTGATTTGCCCACCGTCACTTCGAAATGAGATTGGCCCCTGTCCCGTGACTTCACATATCCACCGTCAATTCCGACCGTGATCGGCCCTTCCGGATTGGGGAGTTGTTCTCGCTGAACGGCACTGGTCTCAATAAAGCTGAACCGTTCTTCAGCCAGTTCGGCTTCCATCCGTGTGGCGGCGCGGCCAAGGTGCCTGCGGATGGTGTCCGGGCTGAGCCGCGCGTCGATTGGTAGAACATCCTTCAAAATGTCAGCTGTCACACCGAATGACACCAACGACGCCCATTTCGTTTCCAGCCAAAGCAGCTCCGGCGCGACATGGTCCGGCAGAAGCTCGGTCAATGGGCTGAAGGTGCTGGCCGGACCGTCGTGACATTGACAATTGTAGAAGCGTGGACTCGGGACGGCCACATCGCCGAACACGGTGCGATACCGGATCTGGCCCCGCGCCTTGCCGCGAAGCTTTTGCCCGCAACACGGACAACAGGAACGTTTTGCGCAATAAGCCACGCATTGCGCAGACACGATTTCCTGCTGCAGCTTGAGCAATAGCTCCTTGCTTTCGCTGATCGAAAATCCGATTTCGCCAACAGTGTCAGTGCCTTTTCTGAATATCGCAACCTTTTCCGTATGTGCCGCACCGTCCGGCCCGGTGATTTTGACCTCGATCTCGATGTTCATGTGTTTTCCTGCCTGCTCTTATTTTATGTGGGCTGCGCATCCCTTGCGCGCATGATCGTCTGCCTGCTGGTGCCCATGTCGCGGGCGATGGCCGAAACGGTTTCGCCAGCAGCAATCCGTTCGCGCACCTGGGCTTGCTGACCTGTCGTCAGCGCAGTCGGTCGCCCGAGTGGTTTTCCCTGCGCCTTGGCCCGCGCGAGGCCGGATTGGGTGCGTTCGATCAAAAGGTCGCGTTCGAACTGGGCAACGGCATTGATCACTCCCATGGTCAGCTTTCCAGCGGAACTGGTCAGGTCCACCCCTCCAAGGGCCAGGCAGTGAACACGGATGCCCACCTCTTCCAGTCTGGCCACGGTGGTGCTGACGTCGATGGCGTCGCGCCCCAGCCGGTCCAGCTTGGTGACGATCAGCACATCACCCCGTTCCATCTTGTCCAGCAATCGGCTGAACCCATTGCGGCGCGCAATGGCCACGGACCCGGATACGGTTTCTTCGACAACGCGGTGCGGTTCCACCTTGAAACCCGCCGCTTCGATTTCCTGAAGCTGGTTTTCCGGGGTTTGCTCTGTGGTTGAGACCCGGGTATAGGCAAAAATTCTGGGCATGGACGCACACTGTAAAGAAATGGGTGTCCAGAATCATAGGTGTGTTCAATATGCCGTCAATATAATTTTAGGACATATCTGCAACGCATGTACGTAACCGATCCTTTCCGGACACCCTCTACCACATCTGCTGGTGCATCAGGGTACGGTGTTCCCCGGCGCGAAATCGCTTGTTCGCATCACCCCGTGAAAACTTGTCCTCAAGGAACGGCTGACGTGCCTTGATCCGCTCCATCGCATCCTCAACATCGTCATTCAGAAAGTCAGACACTTTCCTTTCGGGGGCATTCGCCGCGACGATGTCTTCAAGAAAATCTGACATCACGCCCATGTCGCGCCATGCATCATACCCGTCAGCTTCATCCCGGCGCTCTTCATACCCGTGTGGCCCCCCACAATCTTCCGGCGGACAAGCCCCCGAACCGCCCGTGCAGATCGGATAAGTCTTCTTTGGTGGCGGGTTGATCGCCTCAAGGCGGATTTCGTGCTCCCAATGATCGCCCATATCATAGACATACGAGAACCGATCATTTTCGCGGAACCCAAACTGGTACAGTGACACATCCGGGTTCGCGGCAAACAATTCGAACGAGCCGTAACGCACAGCATGAATGTCAAAGACGAACAGATGAATGCCCTCCCAGCCCATGGCTACCTGCAGAATGCCGTGCAGTTCGCGCAGGGTCGTCGAAGTAGGCACCAACACCCGCCGCCAGATCATCGGACTGATACCGAGAAGGCGAACTTTCAGCTGATAGATTTGCCCCGATGCTTCCATGTTATGACACTGCCATCAACACCCGCCACCGGCAACTGCCCCGCACTTTGCGGTACTCTC
>JALUWF010000091.1 GCA_027019785.1 Mariprofundus sp.
ATGGCGAGCTTCGCATCAAAGAGACAAAATCCGGGCGTTGCTTTTTCATAGCCTCATAAGCTTCCATTGAAAGAATCACTGCCGAAGGCTGCCCGCGAACAGTCACCTCTTGCGGGCCTTCTGTTTTTGCCGATTTAATCACCTCGCTTAATCGTGCTTTGACATCCTGTAATTGCCAACTTGTCATGATAGCCTCCTACAACACGAAAACAGACTAGTCAGACTGGTCTGTTCTGTCAAACGTAAATTGAACAAGACTAGGCAGTATGCTTTCGTGCCGCCTCGACGGCGATAAGCAAGGAAAGCCTTGCCTGCAAGAAATCCGGCATCATACGGCAATGGATTACGCAGAAATATCTGGGGATCAAGAAAATTTTCGACCTCTTCAATGGATCGAAAGCCAACAGATACCTCGGCATAGATAATAGGATTAATGGTAAGCGCCCCATGACAGGCGCATGCAGACAACTGATCCGCCGACCAGTCAGCCCAGGCCGGGTCGTTGGTGGCAATATCGAGCAGCACATTGCTGTCGATCAAAAAACCGCTCACTGAATCACCCTCGCGTTAGCGCCATAATCTCATCGGTACTCATGCCGGAGGTTGCCATTCCTCTCATTTTCTTTACAAGTTTGCTACCCCGCTGTGAACCAGAAGCATGCACCAGCCTGAGCGCATTGCCTTCGGCAACGAATTCAACATTGTCGAGTCGCCCGGAGGAACTTCCCCTCCAGGCTCTCACAGAACCGTACGTGAAACTCTCGCTTCATACGGCTCTTCATGTCCACTTGAACTTACCAAGTTTCCATACACTTCCAGTTCCTCCCATTGCTGGTTGACCAGAAATCTACTTTCGGACATGTCAGCACCTTCGCTCCATCTCCATTACAAAGACTTTATCACTACTACGAGCTTGATCCGCCCCTGTGCTCCGCACCGGTACTCAAAGCATCGCAGGGCTTCTGCTTGGCTCGCTCCCTTAACATCGGAACGACAGGTTCCCAAGTTCCGTACAAAAGCCTGTATCAAAGTCATGCCACCTATATGCCTGTTGCCGCTTGGCCAATAAGAAGGTTTTCACCAAGCTCATCCCGGAATCGTCTTGGCATCCCGGTTTTGACACTGCCCTCACAATCTACCATTAAGGCATCGGAGCAGACACTGGTTTGCAGCATGCCAGGAAATATTTTTCACACATTCATGAATGTCTATGCCAGTTTTGAACAGCAGATAAAAACAGCCGGCGCATCCCTGCCCTGATTCCGCTCTGCCCGGCCACAAAATGGATGGGGATAGAATCATCCAATCCGGCACAGCCGGAATCAAACAAGCCTCGGAAATCCTCGGCATACCTCAATCAAAACTATCCATGCGCATCAGGTTGAGGGAGCGTGCCATGAATTTCTCGTCAATCAGGTTTTCTCATCCACGCAAACGTCAACAAGCCGAACAACCCGAAACCAAACAACGTACGTATCATGCCGGACAGTGCAAGCAGCGCGCCGAAAAAGATAAAGGCACTGCCGATGCCGATAATCCGCCATGTTATGCTCGTAACACCGGGTTGCAATACGCCCAGGGAGGGTTTGTCGGGATTATAGTAAACAGCAACAGCTTTTCCTGTCGGATACCGGTTAACCATGTTCTGCGCATTCGAAGAATCTGAACTGTGGGTCGCGCCCGGCCCCGCTTCAACGCCAATCTGGTTTGATTGATACTGCCGCCCATCCACTTCATAGGCAAATTGGATATCCGCCGAATACGACACTTTTCCTGCCGATGGCCTGCTGCTCGCCAGCGTAGCATGAGTGATGACACCCTGCGTGGAAGGCCATGATTTGCTGGCCTCACCCATCTGGTAAGCATCCATGGCAACATGGGCTATAATGAAATATCCCACAACAGCGGGAATTGATCCGTAAACCAACCCTCCGACCCATCCCATCGGCTTGTGACTCGTCATGATATCCTCCGTTATTTCAGCCTTTAACCTTTATATTCGGGTACGCATTGGTTAAGCAAGTGCTGTATTCTGTGCTGTACGATTTTAATTCGTTACTGCCTGCGAACTATCTTTAAGCTGCTCCTGACAACCACTCGGTTCAGCCTCTCCCGGAAATAAGGCCAATGTGCAATGCCGTCTGGGTGTGCTATTCAAATGAGCACCCACTAAAACGACGAAAACCCGAGCTAAAAGCCCGAGCCTCGGAATTGGAGCACTATTCAGCGCGTCCAAGCCTAATTATAGCTATCATTGCTTATTATACAATAACGCATAAAGCAATTGAAATTAAAACACTCAGGCCGAATCTGGACATGATCAGGGAACGGCTAAAAGCGGCTAATAGGTAAATTGTCCCCTTATATCTAAAAAAAGAACTGCGCGGAAAATACAAACGCCACTACTGGCCGGACGATCCATTCACCGCACAGGCAACCAGCAAAACCAAAAAACAGATGCATCGTAAATAGGAAAACCGTACATTAGTGGAAAAGGTGCAGGTTCACTTTAAGAATGAAGTACTATGTCCCCTGAACTTCATTTATTTGGGAGAAATTAACGCAAGTTTAGGATAAGCCCAAGATAAGCCGTCCGGTAACGAGCGGTATCACGCGTCAGCAACGTTAGACCGGAAACCGCAGCATGCGCTCCAATATAAAAGTCCGGCAACACAGATGTTTTCGTGCCGCCTCGACGGCGATAAGCAAGGAAAGCCTTGCCTGCAAGAAATCCGGCATCATACGGCAATGGATTACGCAGAAATATCTGGGGATCAAGAAAATTTTCGACCTCTTCAATGGATCGA
>JALUWF010000092.1 GCA_027019785.1 Mariprofundus sp.
CATACCCCGACATGGACTTGCACCATGCTGATTGTAGTACGCTACGAGCGTACGAAGTGCGGCTTTTAGCCGCGCCAAATAGTGAGTCAAGGCGCGACTGAAGTCGCACTTCCGGTACAATGATCCCCATTTTGTTACTCAAGAGTTACCCCTGTTACGATTTTCCTATTCGTCAATATTCAATATTCCTCATAACAGGGTAAGTTTTCAGATATGTGCCAGACTGTGCTAGGGTTTCGGGTTATGGAACAAGGGGAGAACCATGGCTGAACTTAATATCGTATTTATCGCATCAGAAGCATCACCACTGGCCAAAACCGGCGGCCTGGCTGATGTCACCGGTTCACTGCCTCACGCCCTGCAACTGCTCGGCCATCGCGTCACCGTCATTATGCCATTTTACCGGCAGCACATCGCAGCATCCGGCATTCAAACCGTCCCGTTACATATCCATATCGAAATGTGGGCTGACGGCGTCCAGCGCCACTGCCCGTTGCATGAGGCCGTTGTGGACGGCTTGCATTATCTGCTGGTGGAGCAGGATGACCTGTTTGATCGCGAGGGTATTTATGGCCCGGCCGGCGGTGCCTACGAAGATAATCTGCTACGTTTCATGCTCTTCGATCGTGTTGCCCTGGAGGCTGCCGCCCATCTGGCTAGAGATGTGGATATTATCCATTGTCACGACTGGCAAACCGGCATGATCCCCTTGCTGTTGAGCACGCAGTATCAGCATTATCCATCCATAGCGCATGCCCGCTGCCTCTATACCATTCATAATCTCGCCTATCAGGGCATCTTTGGCGCAGACTGGATTCACAGGCTTGGCATTCCCAGTCACCATTTCCACCCCGGCGATTATGAATTTCACGGTCAGATCAACTGCATGAAGGCGGGTATTGCGTCGGCACATGCCGTCACCACAGTCAGTCCCTCCTATGCCGAAGAGATTCTGACACCGCAATATGGCTGCCACGTGGACGGATTTCTGAACGACCACAGCGATAAACTGAGCGGCATTGTCAACGGCCTGAATATTGAACAGTGGGATCCGTTGACCGATTCGCATATCGCCGCCAATTACGGCGCTGGCAAGATTGCCGGCAAGAAGCAGTGTAAAGTTGCGCTGCAACAGCAATGCGGGCTGACAGTATCTGTCGATACGCCGCTGATGGTGCTTATTTCCCGTCTGGCGGAACAAAAAGGCATTGATCTGTTGCTGGAAAATGCCAGATACTGGAGTGATCGCGGCTACCAACTGGTCGTGCTGGGCTCCGGGGATACGCATTGTGAAATGATGTTACGAAAACTGGCTGGCAACCACCCTGACAGCATCTATTTCTGGCGCGGTTTCAATGAAGCACTGGCACGCCAAATCTATGCCGGCGGCGATATGTTCCTGATGCCATCCCGATTTGAACCCTGCGGGCTGGGACAGCTCATGGCCATGCGTTACGGCACTGTGCCAGTAGTCCGTGCAACCGGTGGCCTCAAAGATACGGTCATCGACCACGCCAGCAATCCCGCCACATCCACCGGCTTTCACTTTACCAAAGAGAGTCCATTGGATTTTGATGTGGCAGTCGAGAAGGCCATTGCCGTCTATCGGCAGCCGCGCAAGTGGTCGGCCATCCGCAATCGCGCCCTGAAACGCAATTCATCATGGCAGGCCTCAGCCAGTGATTATGTGAGCCTCTACCAGCAACTGCTGGAACAATGAGCAACGTTCTTGGCGCCGATATTGGCGGCACCAATATCCGTCTGGCCAGCATTAATACGCGGGGGCAGATTGTGGCTGAAACGCGTTTGCAGGCAGAATTGAGCCGCCATACGGAACAATCGCAGGCAACAGCCGAAACGCATGTCATCAAAATATTAGCCGAAGCCATCCAACCGTTTGCACACAAACATGGCGTTGACAGACTAGGCATGGGATTTCCGGGCTTTTTTCAACGCCATAATGGCCTGCTAGCCAGTTCGCCAAATCTCCCGCTGCTACAGAATTTTGCCTTGTCCGACAGACTCTCGGACGCTCTGGATATGAGCGTTAGCGTTGAAAACGACGCCCTCTGCGCCGCTATCGGTGAACAGAAATATGGTTCGGGGCAAGGACGCGCCAACCTGCTGCACATCACCTTGGGCACCGGCCTCGGCAGTGGCCTGATCCTCAATAATGCGCCCTACTCCGGAGAACACGGCATGGCTATGGAGTTCGGCCATTTGTGCATTGAACACCATGATGGCCGCCTCTGCGGCTGCGGCAATTACGGCTGTGTCGAAGCCTACGCCTCCGCCACAGCGCTGATGAAACGCTTTAATGAAATCTGCGATTGTGAAGTGGCCGATGCCAAAACTATTTTCGAACAGGCCAGAGAAGGCCATGTATGCGCGGTGACTATCACCAATGAAGCCGGTATGTATCTGGGCATGGCCATCGCCGAGGCTGTAAAATTGCTGGATGTCACCACCATCACCGTCAGTGGCGGCTTAAGCGGCGGCTGGGATATTCTCTACCCGCCGCTAAAACGCGAACTGGACAACAATCTGATCTCACCGCAAAAGGGCAGAGTCGAGGTGCTGCGCTCCCGGCTCGACGACAACGCCGGCCTGCTCGGCGCAGCCGTGATTGCCAGAGCTGGCTCACCGGCTAATTAGCCCTGACTGTTGGCGTTCGCCTCACTTGCTTCGCCACCAACCCTGACAGGCCTGCCGTTTTTCCACATGACTGCGTACTGACCAAGACGCCGTTTTTTTTCGAGCGCATGAGCCACTGCTGTTTTCAACGAATCGAGCATTACCAGGCACTCTTTGGAAGGTTCAGCCACGCGAAGCATGGACATTTCCACCCTGGGCAGGGCCAGATAGACCAGTTCCACTCGCCAACCCTCTGCTTGCAGTCGCTGTATCAGGCGCAAATAGCTGCGCCCTGAAAGCGTCGTTTCAAAAGCAAAATCCTCTCTTGCCTCTATATGCTGGTCGATTTCAGTCAGGAAAATCCGGCTGGCCGCGATCAGCTCACGCTCCGGCGCAAGGGCGACAACCCTGCTGCAATCAGGTCTGCATTCACAAAGTTAGTGCAGTCGGCCACCGTTGGCAGGTACTCCATGGCGAAGGTTGTCTTACCGGCTCCATTCGGACCAGCAACAATCCAGCAGGTTGGCATTATTCCCTTACCTCAATATATTTATTCATTGTACCAACCCACTACGTGTTAATCTCATCCGCAAATATGTCATTCTCGTAGGCATTTTCAATCGCTCGTCATCGAGCACAAAGCCTTTAACGATGTATTCCCTGAGCTGCTGCGTCGCCCAAATGCGAAACCGGGTGGCGACATGACTTTTCACCCGATAACCCACTGAAATAATCATATCAAGATTGTAGAAATCGACACTGCGAGTCACATTGCGAGTCCCTTCTTTTTGAACTATCCGGAATTTCCGGATAGTTGCCGAAGGCTCCAGTTCATGCTCCTCATAGACGTTCCTGATATGTTCACTAATGGTGCGCACATCTTTTCGGAACAAATCCGACATCATGCGCTGAGTCAGCCAGACTGTTTCATCTGCCAGCCGCACATCAAGCTTGATACGCCCGTCTTCCGCCTCATAGAGCAGAAACTGACCGCCATCTGGCAAAAATGGTTCGCTCTTATTGGATGACATCACTTCTCCGCATTAGGGTAAATAACAGCGTCAGCATTCGCATCACGTCAAATCAACCTCATCAATTTCCTGCATGATTCGTTTCGGTCAGGGCGACAATGATTTTCTGATAGTGCAGAATGTCATCGAACGACAATTTGCGCCCGGTTCGATCTTTGAGCCATTTTTGCGCTGGTTGATAGCCACCGATAAAGAATCTCCACGCCACAAATGGAACCTTGTCGAAATATTGGTTGTCATTAATCCACACCTTGCCGTGCGTATCGGATATTGATTCATAACCGGGGCTGGTTTTGGTGATTTTCCGTGTGATTGGCTTCAACGATTGCAGCATCCAGATTGGGCTTCCGCTCAGTGCTTGAAAAGCATTTGCGTTGCAAGCGGTGTCACGAAAGCATCATCAGCTTGTCCGATAATATTGCAACGCACCTGTTTGAACCATTTTGGTCTGAAAGGCTGGTGCGTACTAATTCGGAGCGATTGGACTCAATTTCCATATATCGCGATTGTAGTCCTGCATGGTACGGTCGGTCGAAAATTTGCCGCTATAGGCTGTATTGAGGATACTCATCTTCACCCATGACTGCTGATCCAGATAAGCCGTAGCAGCACGCTGTTGGGCATCCAGATAGGAGCGGAAATCCGCCGCTACCATCCACGGATCACGGTCACTACGAATCGCACCGATAATTTCGGCGAACAGGCCCGGCTCAAACTGACTGAAATGACCGCATTCAAGCAGAGTCATCACGCGCTTGAAATCCTCATCACCAGCAATGATGCCATTCGGATCATAATGCCCGTGCATCGCTTCCACTTCCTCAGCGTTCAAACCGAACAGGAAAAAATTCTCGTCGCCCACCTCTTCACGAATTTCAATGTTGGCGCCATCGAGCGTACCGATGGTCAGCGCACCGTTCATCATGAACTTCATATTACCAGTGCCGGAAGCCTCCTTGCCAGCGGTGGAAATCTGCTCGGAGAGATCGGCAGCCGGCGCAATGACTTCCATGGCCGACACTCTGTAATTGGGGAAAAACACCACTTTCAGCTTGTCGCCCACATCCGGATCGTTATTCACCACTTGCGCCACATTGCTGACCAGCTTGATGATCTGCTTGGCCATATAATAACCCGGCGCCGCCTTGCCGCCGATCAACACGCAGCGCGGCGTCCAGTTTTCCGTATCGCCGCGTTTGATACGGTCATACAGGTGAATAACATGCAATACATTGAGCAGTTGACGCTTGTATTCATGGATACGCTTCACCTGAATATCGAACATGGCATCCGGCGCAAAATCCACGCCGCACTTCTCGCTGACCAACCTGGACAGGCGCACTTTATTCTCACGCTTGCAATCCGCCCACTGCTGGCGAAACCCGGCATCATCCACACGCGACGCCAAATGACGTAGCTGCGCCAGATCGGTAACCCAGCCATTACCGATGCTATCGCTGATCAACCTGGATAGTGATTTATTGCACCATGCCATCCAGCGGCGCTGGGTGACGCCATTGGTCTTGTTGTTGAATTTCTCCGGCCACAGTTCATGGAAATCCTTAAACAGTCCTTCCACCAGCAGGTCAGAGTGCAGCTGCGCCACGCCATTGACCGAGAAACTTCCGACGATGGCCAGATAGGCCATACGCACCTGCTGTACGTCGCCCTCTTCAATAATCGACATACGACGCTGACGCTCAACATCGCCCGGCCATCTATCTGCCACTTCGGTCAGGAAGCTGGCATTAATTTCATAGATAATATCCAACAGGCGCGGCAACAGCGCCCCGAACATGTGAACGGGCCAGCGCTCCAGCGCTTCTGGCAGCAGGGTGTGATTAGTATATGCCATGGTTCTGCTGGTGATCGACCACGCCTCATCCCACTCCAGACGATATTCATCAATTAACAGTCGCATCAATTCGGCCACCGATATGGTCGGATGGGTGTCGTTGAGCTGGAAACAGTTTTTGTCGGCAAAATGGCTGAAATCCACGCCATGGTGCTCCGTCCATTGACGCAGCACATCCTTGATACTGGCTGAAGCCAGGAAATATTGCTGCCGCAGTCTGAGCTCTTTACCGCACTCACTGGTATCGTTGGGGTAGAGCACCATGGAAATATCTTCGGCCCGATTCTTGGCTGCCACCGCTTCGGCATAATCACCGGCATTGAATTCACTCAGGTTAAACTCGTCGGTCGCCGCAGATTTCCACAGACGCAGCGTATTGACCGTACCGTTTTCAAAGCCCGGAATCGGCGTGTCGTATGGAATGGCCAGCACATCCTGCGTATCGGCCCAACGGCAGCGCATAACGCCCTGATCATCATGATAACATTCACTATGACCGCCAAAATGTATGCGCTGGGTATATTCGGGCCGGTTCATTTCCCACACATTGCCGTAATTGAGCCAGTGATCCGGCTCTTCAACCTGATAGCCGTTCTGAATCAACTGACGGAACATACCGAATTCATAACGAATCCCGTAACCGGTGACGGGTAGCTGCAGGGTGGCGCAACTATCGATAAAACAGGCTGCCAGACGGCCCAGACCACCGTTGCCGAGACCGGCATCACGTTCCATCTCGATTTTTTCCTCGTAGCTCAGCCCCAGCTGATGCAGGGCGTCGGCAGTTTCATCATCCATTCCCAGATTGAGGATGGCGTTACCGAGCGCACGGCCCATAAGAAATTCCAGAGACAGGTAGTAAGCGCGTTTGCCATCCTTCTCAATGTAGGCATCTTTGGTATTTTTCCAGTTCTGCATCAAATGATCGCGAATGGTGTAAGCCAGCGCCTGGTATTTGTAATGATTGGATGTGCTGCTGGTATGCTGGCCCAGCGTACGCAGGTAATGGCGCTGGATGCCCTTGACCAGACCGGCGGCATCCTTATCCAGCGATGGCGCATCGGTAATATCTTTTGTTCCGGAATCTGTTGTCATTATTACACCTTTGGGAAATTCTATTCGCAAGCCTAACCAAACAGGCTTGAACCACAGAGTACACAGAGAGCACAGAGGGATTCAAAAACATCAAATCAACTGAATTTTTAGCTTTGTTTTTACTCTGTGCTCTCTGTGTCCTCTGTGGTAAATATATTCTTCTACATTCTGCACAAGAAAAATTCGTAAATGCAACTTGGCGTGACATGAAGTCGGTGTGACATTAAGTCACGCCGTCTTTTTGCATTAAAGCCTAACGCGAATTCTAGCGTGACATGAAGTCACGCCGTCTTTTTGCATTAAAGCCTAACGCGAATTCTAGCGTGACATGAAGTCACGCTAGAATTCTTGTTGGTACCGGGAGCGGGAGTCGAACCCGCACGGACAGTTAAGTCCTCGGGATTTTAAGTCCCGTGTGTCTACCAGTTCCACCATCCCGGCATCGTATCATGCAAGCGGCGGCAATCATGCCAAGAAAGTTAAATTTAGCAACTCGGATTTCGCCGCTCGCCATCCGCCAATCAGCCTCCATTTATCCGCATCAGATGCTACCAGCAAAGCACTGGCAATCCCTCCGCACAGGCGCTACGCTACCCGGATGAATCTGATCTGGTGCATCAAGAACGGGCAAGGACGTGGCTTTAAAAATGAATTGGTAGCCTGCGTCGCCTGCCGTTGCAGGCAGCGAAAACACTGCAACCCCTACGCTGAATTATCGCTAGAACAGATAGCCGTCGCCAATATTGAAGCCAAAAAGAACGGCTATCAGGTCGTTGAAGATTTCCCGTTGTTTGAAAGCGCCATTAGCTGTGGTAACGGCTCGATTCCTCTTTTACGGCCTGAATGAAAGCTTTGGCGTGATCCACCGGCACATCCGGGGTGATGCCATGGCCGAGATTGAATACATGACCATTGCCATGGCCAAAACGGGCCAGAATATCTTTCACTTCGGTGCGAATACGATCCGGATTGGCATACAGCATGGTCGGATCCATATTACCCTGTAGCGCCACTTTATCGCCAATGCGCGCCTTGGCCTGATCAATATCAACCGTCCAGTCCAGCCCCACCATATCGCATCCAGTATCGGCAATCGCTTCCAGCCAGCCCATGCCGCCCTTGGTATAGACAATCACCGGCACCCGGCGACCATCGTGTTCACGGATCAGTTGATCAATAATGCGCTGCATATATTGCAGGGAAAATTCCTGATAGTCGCGGGTCGTCAAAATGCCGCCCCAGGTATCAAATATCTGCACGGCCTGCACGCCATTGGCGATCTGGGCATTCAAATAAGCGGCCACGCTATCCGCCAGTTTTTCCAGCAGCAGATGCATGGTGGCCGGTTCATTGTACATCATGGACTTAATGATCGAATAGTTTTTGGAACCGCCACCTTCAACCATATAGGTCGCCAGCGTCCACGGACTGCCGGTAAAGCCGATCAACGGCACCCGCCCGGCCAATTCCTGACGGATCAGACGAATCGCCGCCATCACATAACCCAGTTCATCTTCCGGATCAGGTATCGGCAACGCTTCCACATCGGCATGCGTGCACACTGGCGTCGGGAACTTCGGCCCTTCGCCGGCGCCAAAAGTCAGTTCCATGCCCATGGCTTCCGGCACTACCAGGATATCGGAAAACATAATGGCAGCATCCACGCCGACCAGTTCCACCGGCTGAATGGAAACTTCGCAAGCCAGTTCCGGCGTTTTGCACAGATTCAGAAATCCGCCAGCCCCTTGCCGCGTAGCTCGATATTGCGGCAGATAACGCCCGGCCTGACGCATCATCCAGACCGGCGTACGCTCCACATCCTGACGCAGGCATGCCCGCAAAAACAGATCATTCTTCAATTCAGTCATATATAAATCCTTTTTTTGTCTGAAATCAGTCCCAGATATACCCTTCAGTTGGTGATGATGCCGAGGCAAAGGCGCGCTTGGGCATACGTCCGGCCAGGAAAGCTGAGCGGCCCGCCCTGACAGCATCGCGCATGGCGCGCGCCATCATGCATTCATCGCCAGCTTCTGCAATGGCCGTATTGATCAGCACAGCATCCGCACCCAGTTCCATCGCTTTGGCCGCATCAGAAGCCGTGCCGATACCGGCATCCACCACAATCGGCACATGGGCGCGCTGTTTGATGACGCGGATATTGAACGGATTCGCCAACCCGCGACCAGAGCCAATCGGATTGCCCAGCGGCATCACGGCAACACAACCAATCTCTTCCAACTGACGCGCCACAATCGGATCGTCGTTGGTATAAACCATCACCTCGAACTCTTCTGCCACTAGGATTTCAGCCGCTTTAATCGTCTCCACCACGTTCGGATACAGGGTTTCGGTATCCCCCAGCACTTCCAGTTTGACCAGATTCCAGCCGCCGGCTTCACGCGCCAGCCTGAGCGTACGCACAGCATCCTCAGCATTAAAACAGCCGGCAGTATTGGGCAGGATGGTGTATTTCTTCGGATCAATATAATCGAGCAGGTTTTCCTTGCCCGCATCGGTGATGTTCACCCGCCGCACCGCCACGGTGATCATCTCCGCTTCAGCCGCTTCAGTAGCCTCCTTGGTAGTCTGGAAATCCTTGTACTTGCCGGAACCGGCGATCAAACGTGAGCTGAATTCATGCGTTCCGACTTTCAATATATCCGACATCGTTCTTCCCCATTTGAAACTGTTTTAAAACAAACCAATCAAGCTGGTTACTCTTAGTCTAACCTATTCTTATCCAACTCTATTAAATCATTTTATTATAATATATATCTTTACCCGCCGCCGATCATGTGTACCAGTTCAATGCGATCGCCGTCTTGTAGTCCGGTCGCATCATATTGGCTTTTTGGCACTACCTCCAGATTACGCTCGATAGCGATCATACGCCGTTCCAAATCCAGCTCGGAGACCAGTTCCGCCAACGTGGCAGCGGCAACGACTCGCTGCTCGCCATTTAATTGAATACAGATCGCGTCAGACATAACCCCTCATAAAATACCAATTTTTACCTGTTAATGCGTCTTTTTCTACACATCTTCAGTGATTTTCGAGCATATTCGGAATATAACCGGATTGACCCGTCACCCCTGTACTGTAGTGTGAGCCGCATGCTAGCAGCAAGCGACTCTGCACCCAACATCCATACGCAACGGCCAGTCATTCCGGCGCCAATGCCGGGAAACTGGCGTGGCGTCGCCGATGGCATGGCATCAGCCAGAAAGTCAGTGCAGCAGGGTTGTTATGAAGAGGCTGAAGCTATCCTGATTGAACTGCTCGAATTTGCGCCGGTTGAGATTAGCGCATGGAAACTATTGGCCAGGGTGCAACGACACCTGGGCCATATAGAGGCGGGTATCGAGAGCGCTACACGGGCGCTCCGGTTGCAGAACAACCCGCTGAGCAATGAGCCGCCGGCCTCTGTCACTCTGGTCAGATTACTGTGGGAACAGAAAGAATATCATGAGGCCAGAGCAATGCTGGTCCGGTTAATTGAAGAGCAGCCGGAGAACTCCGAACTGAATGAACTACAACGGCGCTGGAGCATGGAGAAAATTGTATGAGCACGACACATATACTTGTACTACACGGCCCCAACCTGAATATGCTGGGTAGCCGCGAACCGGATCACTACGGTCATCAAACACTGGCTGATATCAGTAAGCAGATGATTGCGCTCGGCGATAGTCTGAATATGGAAATCAGCAGTTTTCAGAGTAATCACGAAGGTGAACTGGTCGATCGCATTCAACAGGCCGCATCCGGTCAGATTGACGGCATCGTTATCAATCCGGCCGCCTACACCCATACCAGCGTCGCCATCCGTGATGCCCTGCTAGCAACTGATATCCCCTTTGTCGAAGTCCATCTGTCCAACATTCATGGACGTGAGACATTTCGACACCGTTCCCTGCTCTCTGATAAGGCCATCGGCGTCATTGCCGGTTTCGGCGGCACATCTTATCTGCTGGCGATCAGGGGCATGGGCGAGTTTTTACAACCATTGCAACAGACAGATCAATATACAACGGATAGATGACCATACAGGAGTTTCATGTGGATATTTCCCATATACGTAAATTAATTCGACTGATTCAAAGCTCGGATGTCACAGAAATTGAAGTCACACAGGGCGACCAGACCGTGCGCATCTCGCGCCAGAGCACAGGCATCCCGGCAGCAGCACCTGTTGCTGCAGCGGCGTATATGGCAGCTCCCGCTGCCGAACCTGTGATGACAGCAGCCCCGGCAGCCGAACCGGAACATGCGGAAGAACACCAAGTGACATCACCCATGGTCGGTACCTTCTACACTGCCCCCAGCCCGGATGCAGATACATTCGTCCAGACTGGCCAGAAAGTCCAGAAAGGGGAGACGCTGTGTATTATTGAAGCCATGAAAATGATGAATGAGATTGAGGCGGAATACAGTGGCGTGGTCGAAGCCATTCTGGTGGAAAATGCAACGCCTGTTGAATACGGTCAGCCAATTTTCATTATCACGCCACTGGCATAAGCGGAGCCGTCATGTTTCATAAAATCCTGATCGCCAACCGTGGCGAAATTGCCGTTCGCATTATTCGCGCCTGCAAAGAGCTGGGTATTCACTCCGTAGCCGTCTATTCTGAAGCGGACAAAACCTGCATGCATGCCAGACTGGCTGATGAATCGGTCTGTATCGGGCCTGCTCCGGGCAACCAGTCCTATATGAATATCGCAGCCATCATGGCTGCAGCCGAATTGACGGATGCCGAAGCGATTCACCCCGGCTACGGCTTTCTGGCTGAAAATGCTGAATTTGCCGACATCGTCATTGAATCCGGCCTGACCTGGATTGGCCCGACTCCGGAATCCATGCGCATCATGGGCGACAAGGTCACCGCCAAACAGAAAATGAAAAAAGCGGGCGTTCCACTGGTGCCCGGCTCCGACGGCGCTGTTGATCATATCGAGGATGCCAAACGCATCGCCAAAGAAGCCGGATTTCCAATTATTGTCAAGGCTTCAGCCGGTGGCGGCGGGCGCGGTATGAAGGTAGTGCATGCCATGGCATCCCTGCCCAACGCGTTCTCCATGTGCCAGACTGAAGCCGCTGCTGCATTCGGCGATGGCACCGTCTTTATCGAGAAATTTCTGGAAGAACCTCGCCATATCGAGGTACAGGTTTTAGGCGACACGCACGGCAACATTGTTCACCTGTTTGAGCGCGAATGCTCCATGCAGCGCAACAACCAAAAAGTGCTGGAAGAAGCCCCCAGCCCTTTCCTTGATGCTGCAACACGCAAAAAAATCTGCGCTGCCGGCGTGGCCGCAGCCGAGGCAGTCAATTATGTCGGTGCGGGCACCATCGAGTTTCTGATGAATCCCGATAAATCTTTTTATTTCATTGAAATGAATACGCGAATTCAGGTAGAGCATCCGGTTTCCGAGTGGATTTCCGGCGTCGATCTGATTGAGTGGCAATTGCGTGTTGCCAGCGGTGAAAAACTGGCATTCACACAAGACAAGATCAAGATGAAGGGACATGCCATCGAGTGCCGCATCAATGCCGAGCACCCGTTCAAGTTCACCCCGTCACCGGGTGTCATTGAACTCTATCATGCCCCAGGCGGTCGAAGCGTGCGCGTCGATTCGCATATTTATACCGGTTACACCATTCCGCCCTATTATGATTCCATGATCGGCAAGGTGATTACCCATGCCCGCGACCGCAAAAAATGCATTCGCCGCATGCAGCGTGCCATGGATGAACTGGTGATACTCGGAATCACTACCAATCAGGAGTTGCATCAGCGGCTACTGGCCAATCCGGGATTTCAGAAAGGCGAGTTTAATATTCACTTCCTGGAACGCTGGCTTAATCAGATGAATTTATGAATCAGTGGCGAGGGTTTTTAGGTTTTCCTGTTTGGTTCCGGCTATGCGGGTTTGGGGAACCAGCCGTTAATTTAACGGCTGAACCTGCATGCGGCCATCCGATGAGACTGTGATCTGATAGCGCCTGCCATTCGGACAGGTTGCCTGAATCACACGACTGCCACTCGCATCCTGGCTTTCACTGATGTTGCTGACCGCCCTGCCTCCGCAATCATAATTGCGCAGCTTGATGGTTGTGGCGATATCCTCAGCCTGTGAAACTGCATAAGCACATGGAATCATCAGCATTGATAAGAATGTAGCCACCAATATTCGTTTCATGCTTTCACCTCCAGTAAACTTTTCCAGATCGATTCTCGCCCCACATATAAGTCGCGGGAGAGCTTCGGATCTTCCTCCAGCAGGGCGACAATCTTCAATATCAGCCCATCAAAACTGGTTCTGATCTCCTTTATTTTCGCCTTCAACATCGATTTTTTCCGGTACTGTTTAATTTTATTCATCAGATCAATAATATTACTACGTATGGCCAGCTTGGTAAAGAAACCGATAGCATCCGTATGTTTCAGGCGCGCTTCCAGTGTTTTGATATCCACCGCAACTTTTTTGTTATGCGATGTTGTTGGCATCTTGCTGATATGCCGTTCACGCATATCCTTCCGCTCTGCAGCAGGCGTATGTTCTTTTACAACGTCGGAGGAGACAGCTTCGCTGGCCTGAGCGCCGTTGGACTGACCGCAGGCACACTGCGGCACTACGAAGGCCACACCGGCACAAAGCATCACAATAAGACTCGCTATGCTTGCATTCAACTGTTTCATGAGCTGATGCTATCACCTGGAAATACAGATGGGCAGTCGTAAACTTTCCCCCATGATCGGGCTACGAACACCAAAGGATCACATGTTGCAATGCGAGAGCATGATATCGGCTGCCTGATGCGCACCATTGCTGATTATGGGCGGAAATGGCCGGCCATGACGACTGGCGGCCTGAAGTGCAGTCAGCCAGCGCCCCTGCTGAAAATCGGCGCGGCGCATACCCGATGACGGCATGCACTCATCCAGCCACCGTTTTAGCATTGGAAATTCGGGAAAATCGGGGCGCTCCACCCATGCAATCGGGCGCCCGCTACGCCAGCACTCCGACAATACGCCATAGCCCGGTTTGCAGACCACCACATCGACAAACGGCATCACATCCACGGCTCTCAAGCCGCCCCCGAAATGAATTGATCTCACATTGTCCGCCGCATGCGCAGGTCCATCAGGAATCAGGAACAGCCAGTCATCCATCGCTGCCAAAGCCTCTATATCGAAAGCCGGATGAGCGCAGCCGCCAAACAGAACCAGAGCCTTTTGACGCTCTGTTTCGCCCACAGGGTCAGGGATTTCCGCAGGCTGCGCCGCAATCAGTCCGATCTCGCGTCGCTGGCGAAAAACCGCCATATCCATCGCCATCGGCGGCG
Source organism: Mariprofundus sp. (assembly GCA_027019785.1). Classification (GTDB taxonomy): domain Bacteria; phylum Pseudomonadota; class Zetaproteobacteria; order Mariprofundales; family Mariprofundaceae; genus Mariprofundus. The sequence continues at coordinate 13,966 of JALUWF010000092.1, forward strand.
TCAGCAACAGATCACATGCAGCGTACGCCTGTGCAAGTTTCTCAAGGATCGGATCATTTGGCGCCAGCCAGTGTGAATAGATAGTATGCCAGTCCAGCGTTGCCAGCCCGATAGCCGGAAGGCTCAAAGATTGCGCCGCCGGAAAAGCCAGCGGCGAAATATCCGACAGCACCACAGATGGCGAAAAAGAGCGTAGCAGTCTGGTTTCGCGGGCGATATGACTTTCCAGCGCATCCACCCAGCGACGCATCCGCATGATCGAAGCCTCGCGATCTTCCTCAATGGCGCTCTTCTGCACCACCCCGACATCCGTGTCAGCCGACTCAAGCTCGAACCCAAAGTCGAGCCGCCTGTCGATCTCCTCATACGGCAATGCACAGCGAATCAGAAACCGGCACTCGGGCTTTAATGCATGGATCCTGTTCAGCACCGGCGCCATCTGGGCCAGGTGACCAAAACCGTGTCCGGAAATATAGACGGCGATATTCATCATTGGATCTTTTACCCTCAGCAGCATTATTTACGTAATTCTTAACAACTAAATTCGCTTACCGAGCAAATCCAGACATTTCTTCTACAGCCATGTGATGTTATGCCTTTCTTCCCTTGCAGGCAGTCATATGAGACCAGATTTTTTCACAACTTTGCTCTGCCAGAAGCACATACTCGTTCGCATCAATTTCACCTCCCCAGTCCAATGATTCAGGATAGCTCATTTCAACTGCGTATGGAGTAAGTTCAATGATTGCGTCCAATTTCGATAATTCAAACTGCTCAGACATAGCGCACTCCTCTCTGCACCACGTTATGACATAAACTGCCCTCAATATGCCGCCAATGTGCAAACTCTTTCGGCGTATAAACCACAATATCCTTGGCAACCTTCCATGAGCGCATCACACGATAAGCCTGAGCAATTCTTTTTGGGCGAGGCAAATCGCTTTCAAGTATAAACAGAACATCTACATCAGAATCATCTCGCGCTTCATTGCGAGCATACGAACCAAACAACCAGGCTTCCTGAGCATGTAGTTCTTTTGCCGCTGATTGAATCTGATTACTTAATTCTTCCTGTTTCAAAATCATTTCATCACTCCATTCAACCCGGATAATTCGTGAATGCTGCTGCACCCCTGCTTGTTCATTTGCCCGCAACAACCCCCTCGTCGGTCGTCCGTATGCACTGCTACGAGCCTCCTCCTCGGAATTTGTTGCAACCAAATATCTGGCACAATCATCAAGGCGATTCATGAAAAACTGGCAATTTCAGTCTCTGCTTTCCAATGATGCTTCCCCGACCATGCGTTTTTCAATGTGACCATTTTTATAAGTAACCAAAGGCGTGCGGGTTTGCGCCGCAATCATGCGCGCCCGGCGAGCAGCGCGTTTTAATGCTGCGAGCGAGCCAGCCATATCCTTATCTTGATCCTCTGTTGTCTTATCTTGT
>JALUWF010000093.1 GCA_027019785.1 Mariprofundus sp.
TTTGAAGCTTTAGTAAACGTATAAGTCTGTTCAACTAATGCAGCAACATCACTACTGGCAGTCGTAGTTACTTTTAAAGGTTGGAAATAATTAACAGTCGTCGCAACTGCAACTGTTGCTCCAGTATAATTGGCGTCCAAAGTTAAAGTCAAATGGTCGGCACTAATCGAAACTACTTGGCGGGCCAAGGTAAGATCGGTCACACCTGTAGGAACAATCCAATCACCAACCACCAATATAGATGGGTTAGTGCTAAATTCAGAAACAACTGCGCCAGATGCGTGAGCAGCAGCTACTGTAGCCGCGTTTCCACGAGTTAAACCAGTGAAAGTCGTAGCGGTAGTACCTGTGTATGCGATTTGCTCGGTTCCAATAGTAATGATACCAGCAGTATTAAAGCCAATTGTGGATGCAACAGTCAACACATTAGTATTGATGACGGCAGAGCCAATAGCATGTAATGCTGTAGTGGTTGCATTAGCTGCACGAGTTAAACCGGTGAAGGATGTAGCAGTAGTACCAGTATATGCAATTTGCTCGGTACCAACTAATACTGTACCAGCAGCCGGATAACCAACCGTGCTTGCGACAGTCATAGTCTCAACAGGAGAGATTGCCGCTGCTGAAGTATGAGCTGCTGCAACTGTAGCATTCGCTCCACGTGTTAATCCGGTGAAGGTAGTTGCAGTTGTGCCGGTATATGTGATCTGCTCGGTACCAATCATAATTGTACCAGTAGTAGCAAACCCGGTAGTACTTGTGACTGTTGCAGTTGTGGCAGCAACGGTCATATTCGCTGTCAATGCGGTTGTAACATATGCATTCAAAGCTACGGTTAATGCAGCTTGCGAATCTGCAGTAGTTAACGTTGTAGTATTCGCAGCCGAAATCGTATTCGTACCATTAGTCCAGGTATATTTCTCAACGGTAGTTAATGTCCCGGTATTCTGAGAAATCGTGGCGTGTGAAATATGTGAATTGTTGGTAGCTGTTGCATCTGTCAATAATGCCGGACGAACAACATACAATTTCTTGGATCGTTGTAAAAACTTTTCAGCCAAATAATGACCTTGGCCTGTTATTGTAATATTCGGCTTGCCGAACATTCTATGGAACGTAGCTACATCATTGAGTTCGATGACTTGATTATGTGGTCCACGATCACCTAAGATTACAACGTAACCAGTTCGACCAGACGCAATTGTTGGCAATACAAGTGAGCGATCTTCAATAGTTACGCTAATACTTGGAAGAGACATGCGCTTCCTCCTTAATAAAATATAAACCCTTAACTGGGTTCTTTAAAAAATGATAAACCATTCAATCGTTAATGTCGATTCAAATTCAATGAATTTAGGCATAAACGCAATGTGTGCAAATGGGATGAGGCTTGTACCAGAGGATGCAAATAACATAGCTTCGTCGATTTTAGCAGCGTTACCAGTTGTCAAAGGAAGTCCGAGTTCATTTGTAATTGGTTCGCTAGCCCCTATTACACAAGTGCATTTAACAGTTGAGTAATTATTATTAGATAGAGGGTCTGTTTGAAATACAACTGTTCCACCAGACGTTATAGGCTTGGCAGCTAGAGTTTGTATTCCGGTTCCACTATCATAACTTAGGGCGGTTGCATTGATCTCTAAAGGGGTGTTAAGTTTTGTATCTGCTACGGTTGGGGTTACTAATGTCGGAGGAATAGCATTTACAGATCCACCAGCACCAATACCAAAATGGGTTACACTAAAACCAGTTACATCGATAGTTGCTGGTCCAGCCATATTCGCTGTACGCGTGGAAGCCAATCCAAATACTTTTTGTGCAACGAATTCTCGTCCTAATCCAACAGTTACATTGGTTAGCCACCCGTCGACTGTTTGGTCTGTACTTATTACTTTCCCATCTTGTATTAATCTAACTAATCCAACACAGGGTGCTTTTTTGCGTTTTTCGTTAATTAACGATTGATTACCTTTTATGAAGGACTCTACAGAGCACGAATCCCGTACTGTTACAATCTGATTCATGTATACGTTCCTTTTTTCTTTTTATTTATAGTATTCCGGTTGTGGTTACAGGTGTTCCGGTTGTATTGTTAACATATATATAATTACCGGTGGAGTCCAATACAGGTGTCGAAGACGTTAAACCACCTTGAATTGCTGTCCATTTCCCAACAACCGAAGCAGACATTTGATTATCAAACAAATTTCTTGTAGTAGATAATGTGTCTGAGTTATCCGATATAGCTTGATGAGTTACTTGTTGAAGCAAAAATGAATATGCGGTCATATAAGATGACAAACCATTATCAAACAAACTATGACTGGCTATGTTGTTTGCCGTTTCAACTATTAAATCACAGTGTAACGGCTTTAAAAAATTTAACAAAAGGAAAAAAGGTCCTTTAGATAAATCATTAGAAAAACCAGACAATGTTAGTAAATAATAATCAATATAATCGGTATTTAACGTAGATGTCGTAACCAATTTGAAAGTTAACATGGACGAATACAATTCACCTAATAATAAATGCACTTCATCAAGTAAAACAGTTGCAGTAGATAACCTATTATCAATATAATCGATTAATGAACTACCTAATGCAGTTAAAACATTTACACGATATTGAAGAAAATTATCTTGTGGTGATGAAAGTGGCCCATTAAAAATATTCACTTGAGTAGTGAATAAAGTCCATATATCAGTATTAATAGTTTTGGTATTCGTATTCGCTTTGTAACTATCATAAAGATCCAATATTGTTTGAATATTCGTTTTACCCCTCGGGAGGGTATTTGTTTTAGTCGGTATTTCATATGTACCGAAAACAAGAGTTGGATCAAAATTACTATGGGTTGTAAACGGCGAAGTCTTAGTTCCTTTGTTGGCAACATATCTAAGTATGTATTGCCAAAGGATCGTAAAGTTTGCAAATGATGTAGCATAACTGGAATCTTTGAAAAACAATTGGATTGTATCGGATTTAAAAGATTCTTGAACTAATGCACTCACCATATTGACTATTAATGAAAGATCTTCTTGGATACTACCATCAATATATAATACATTCGTTTTATATGGTAGTGCTATTTCCTGATCTGCTTCAAAAGCATCTAACGTTTTAGTATCTATATACCAATGTATCGCCTTTTCTAATGTACTATATGGCATGGCTTTATTTAAAGTTGTACTCACCAAATTGGATTTATCTAACATCGATGGAAGTACTTGCCATTCACCAGTGGGGGCTTTATCCAAATATAACTCATATACTGCAATTGCTTGTTTTTCACTGAATGTTGCTAATAATTTATTAACAAGAGTTACGGTTCCTTTGTACCTATGAAAATCAGATAATAATGTTGCAACCTTATATCTATCTGTTGTCGATAATTGTGATATAATATCACTCGTTATACCAATCGACTCTAAAAATGGTACTGTAAAATTCGAAGGAAATATTTGCTTTTCGAAGGCAGTTGAAAAATCCGCGGGTATAGAAACATATGAGTCATTATAATATTTCTCAATCAAGAAATCTATGAATACTTTATATACACCCGAGTCTTTATATGGTTCATATTCTTTAACATATGTTGTAAAATACTCTCGAAAATCATTAAAATCCATGCTATGCACCTACGCCTAAAAACTTAGAAAACATTGAAACCACATCAGCCAGAGCCGTAGAAGAATTATAAACATAATCTCGTATATTTGTTACAGTGGTTACTATTGGTGGTCCAGAGGCGACAGTATTTAAACCATAGGTAACCACGTCCCCAGCACTATTCCCTATGTAAGGAGTTGCTCCATATGGGACTTTACTATCGAAATATTGCTGGATGGCTTTATTGGTCGTTAAATACTCATAAATACGTGCATTGTTGTATACATCCGCACTTCCGCTACCAAATAACTCTTGATAAGAATCAAATAATGGTTGTATCATATCTAAAGTATTTTGTATAACAACCCGTTCAGCCATAATCAATTGATACTTGGTCATATCTATGTTTTTACCATCAAATACAGAGTATACACTGTGTTTCGATATTGGGAGGGTATCTATAACATCAGAATCATAGGCAAACTCTAAATCAAGTTTAAAAATTTTTAAATTAGCATCTCTTTCTCGCAACACCGTAGTTAAATTCTTAACCCGAAATACATGGTTAGTATTATACGGCGGATAAACAAATGCAATTAAATCATGAACTGTTGGGTAATCGATGGTGTAAACGGTTATGCTTGTTGCTCCGACAAATTTAAGCTTTCCATTGTCATCGGTTTCGGTAGCATCCGATATCTCATCGATACTCCAGGTTGGAGTATATTCATATATGTCATAAAAATGGTCTTTATTATGAAGAACAGATTTAGTGTCAGTAGTATTCATTAAAGTTCGATTAATATTATAATACCGAACAAATGCTCCTTTTCTCGATTGATCTTTATATCTTAAAGCGTGAGATATATACTGCCCGAAATATTCACCCTGTGTTACAGGATCTGTAATAAGATTTTTCAA
>JALUWF010000094.1 GCA_027019785.1 Mariprofundus sp.
GTTACAAGATAAATTGAAATATCAATATAGTGATAAAATCACAATATCTATGATTCTTCAACCATGTTGAGCTGTAAATTCTGTTGGCAGACAACGGATTTTATGTTTTCGTTCAGGCACTAGTTACCTTAGACCGAAAGTATATCATTGTACGTTACTCTACATTTTCGGTGGGTAGAAGAAGTGAATTCCCCGCCTTTATTCGCGTGTATTCGCGTCCATTCGCGGTTCGCTCTTGACCTTGCCCTTTTCTTTCTCATACGAATAATAACAATTGCATGCCGCTTGTGCTGTCGCTATTGTTCGCCGCCCTATAAAAAGGAAAGAGAAAATAAGAGGAAGAACGTTCATGTCTTTGGCGCTGGAAGAAAAAAACACAATTATCGAAAAATTTCGTCGCAATGAAAGCGATACAGGTTCACCGGAAGTGCAGGTCGCTCTGCTGACAGAGCGGATTAACCAGCTCTCCACCGGTCACTTCAAGGAACACCATAAAGATCACCACTCCCGTCGTGGCCTGCTAAAAATGGTTGGCCAGCGTCGCAACTTGCTGAACTATCTCAAGAACAAGGATTTCGGACGCTACCGCAGCCTGATTGATGGCTTGGGACTGCGTCGCTAAACAGTTGAAAGGCGGCTCTGAAAAGAGTCGCCTTTTTTATTTTTGTCGCTTTGCAACCACGCCGGAGACATGCGCGTAAAAAAGGAATATATCTATGTTTAATATCCATAAAACCGAGGCCAACGTAAGTGGCCAAACAATCTCATTCGAAACCGGACGCGTGGCGCGTCAGGCTGGCGGCTCAGTGCTAGCTCAGTTCGGCGACGTAGTGGTGCTGGTCGCAGCTACTGCAGCCAAGCAGCCGCTGCAGGGCGTGGATTTCATGCCGCTAACCGTGCACTATCAGGAAAAAACCTATGCCGCAGGACGTTTTCTGGGCGGATTCTTCAAACGTGAAGGTCGTCCTTCCGAAAAAGAGACGCTGACGTCTCGTCTGATCGATCGCCCGATCCGCCCACTATTTCCAAAAGGTTATTTTCATGAGACACAGGTGATTGCCACAGTCATTTCTGCGGACGAAGACAACAACCCGGATATTGTTGCCATCAACGGCGTATCTGCCGCATTGGCTATTTCCGACATTCCATTTGCCGAACCGATTGCAGCATCCCGCGTCGGCCTGATTGACGGCGTATTCGTACTCAACCCGACCTACGCCCAGATGGAAAACTCCGAACTGGATCTCACCGTCGCCGGTACCCGCGATGCGGTACTGATGATTGAATCCGAGGCTAAAGAACTCTCTGAAACGCAGATGATTGATGCCATTGCATTCGGCCAGGCAGGTTATCAACCGGTGCTGGACGCCATTGAAGAACTGGTCACACTGGCTGGAAAAGCCAAGCTGGAAGTCGCGCTGGCCGGCAATGATAACGTACAGGCGGCTGTCAATGCAGATTTTGAAGCCGATGTACGTAATGCTTATGCCACTGTCGATAAATCAGCCCGCGCTACCAAAATTGAAGCGCTGCGCAACGCTGCGCAGGAAAAGCTGGCTGGCACTGAAGACGCGCCGGGTGAATTTTCCGCCAATGATGTGACTTCCGCAGTGAAAAATCTGGAGAAGAGCGTGGTTCGTCGCTCCATCATTGCGGGTAACCCGCGCATTGACGGACGCGCCACCAATCAGGTTCGCGCCATTGATTGTCAGGTTGGTATTCTGCCGCGCACGCATGGTTCCGCCCTGTTCACCCGTGGTGAGACTCAGGCTATGGTCTCCATTACGCTCGGTACTGAATCTGACATGCAGATGACTGAATCGCTCGAGGGCGTGGCCAAACAACGTTTCATGCTGCACTACAACTTCCCGCCCTATTCTGTTGGTGAAGCCCGTCGCATGGGCCCTCCGGGGCGTCGTGAGATCGGCCACGGTCGTTTGGCGCGTCGCGGCATTGAAGCTGCCCTCCCATCTATGGACGATTTCGGTTATGCCATTCGTTCGGTATCTGAAATTACCGAATCTAACGGTTCATCTTCAATGGCCTCTGTTTGTGGCACCTCACTGGCGCTGATGGATGCCGGCGTACCAACCAAGGCAGCCGTAGCCGGTGTAGCCATGGGCCTGATTCTGGAAAAAGACGGCTATGCCATACTCACCGACATCCTCGGTGACGAAGATCATCTGGGCGATATGGATTTCAAGGTTGCCGGTACTCGCAACGGCGTTAATACGCTGCAATTGGACATCAAAATCGGTGGCTTGACCCGCGAAATCATGGAAGAAGCGCTGGCTCAGGCACATGAGGGGCGCATGCATATCCTTGATGAAATGGCCAAATGTATCGATACACCGCGCGGCTCGATTGCAGACCACGCACCGCGTATGTTCACCATGAAGATCAAGTCGGACAAGATTCGCGAAGTCATCGGTGCTGGCGGTAAAGTGATTCGCGGTATTGTTGAAGAGACAGGCGCCAAGATTGATATCGAAGATGACGGCACCATCAAAATCTTCGCGGTCACCGGCGATGCCGGAGAAGCGGCCAAAAAGATGATTGAAGATATCGTGGCTGAAGTGGAAGTCGGCACAATCTATAATGGCAAGGTGGTCAAGCTGATGGACTTCGGCGCCTTCGTACGCATCGTCGGCGGCACGGATGGTCTGGTTCACATTTCCCAGATTGCCAACCACCGCGTTGAAAAGGTGGCTGATGAACTGAAAGAAGGTCAGGAAGTGCGCGTCAAAGTGTTGGATGTGGATCGAAATGG
>JALUWF010000095.1 GCA_027019785.1 Mariprofundus sp.
TTTCTATAAGGGATGGGTGAGAACGCCATTTTTAACACTATATGACAGTGAGTTCCAACCTTTTTTGAAAGCCATAAAATGGGAGCTTATAAAAAGGTGAAAAACAGCTTATTTCGACAGGCTAGGACGTTTCCCTTTTTGAGTTGGCTGAGGAAAAGGGGACGTTTCCCTTTTTGAGTTGGCTGGAAAAAGCGTTGTCTGAGATTCAATAAGGGAATGCATGGATAATAGATTTGGAAGGCGGATATGACCGAACACCAAACCATCGAATACAAGCAGATTTGGAAAGATGCGTATCTGAAATGGATTTGCGGCTTTGCCAATGCGCAGGGCGGCTTGCTGGTGATCGGGCTATGGATGACCTTCCATTTTCTGCCTGAACATCAGTTGCATGCCAATGCTGAGGAAGAAGGAAGAACTACCCAAGAAACTACCCAAGAAAAAATCATCAAGCAGCTAAAATTGAATCCTGGTATTACGCAAAAGGGTTTATCTGAGCAAACAGGAATCAGTGTTGGGATGAAAAAGGAGGTGTTTCCTTGTCCAATGCCGATACTGTAGTCGTATTAGATTTTGAAACGACAGGACTATCACCAGATTATGGGGATCGTGCGATTGAAGTTGGCGCGGTTCGTATCGAGAATGGCGTTATCCAGGAGCGATTCCAACAATTGATGAATCCCGGTCGACGAGTTGATAGCTTCATTGAGAGTTATACCGGGATCACGAATAAAATGTTGAAAAGTGCTCCTCCTTGTAAAGAGGTCATGCATCAGTTTGCTGATTTCATTGAGGGTTATAACCTCGTTGCACACAATGCGTCATTCGATAAGAGATTCCTGGATTCGGAGTTAGGGAGAATATCAAGAAATTACTCAGGGAAATTTGCATGTTCAATGCTTGTAGCCCGAAGGATGTATCAGGATGCGCCTAATCATCAGTTGGCTACATTAATCAAACATGCGAACATTACTGTTGAGGGTGTTTTTCACCGGGCTTTATATGATTCTGAGATGGCAGGTATGTTGTGGCTGGCAATGTTGAATGATATTCGTCATCAGTACGAGTTGACATCAATACCATTCATTTTGCTCCAACGTCTGGCCAAAACTCCTAAGAAGGATGTCCGAAAAACACTCATGAGACAGGCACGGTGAGATGCGTTTGGAAATTCAGCTAGTCATAGATTCCCATATTCACGGGAATGACGGTGGTTTACGTGGTAAGGTCAATAAAATAGTGAGGGTGAATGATGATTTGTGAACAATGTATATGTGAAGTCAAACCGTTTGATGGTGTATATCTTACCTTGGAAGATGGATCGACTTTTCTCTGTTCCAAATGCTACAACCAACGTGTCGCAGAATATGGTGATATAGATTATACACATGTGTCATTTGAACCGGAAATATTTACAGATCCTGACGGGCAGGATCACACCTTTCATTTTTCCACCCACCTGTTTGGTGATTGCATATCAATGAATGCAATGGAGATGAGGGGTAATAATATTGAAGGTTACAAATTTGGCATTATCGGGCCATCAGATGAGGGCGTAGGCAGCCTTTTTAGTTTGTTCGGGCATCTGATTGCGCGTATCAATCGAGGGTTGAGCCGAAAGCATATAACTTTTGGAGAGCGTGGTCGTTACCAAATTACAGATGCAGGTGTTGTGCGTGGTCATATTACTTGTGATTCTGATTCGTCGAGTGAGATGCCTGTTGTTGTGATTGATGGACAAAACATTTCATGGAACGACTTCGGGGAGATGGTTATGACTTACGAAGGCTTTAACTTCAGGATGGATTTGGTTGATCGAACTGAAGAAGCATGAATTGTTGATTTTTACATTCCTTGCATGAGGGTAAGGCAATAAATATATAGTAAGAAGTTATTATGCCGTTGGCCACATTAACCAGTAAAGGGCAGATCACAATTCCCAGTATTGTGCGGAAAAAGTTACATCTGCACACAGGAGATAAAATAGATTTTTCTCTGGTGGGTGAGCATGAAGTATTGATGCGGCCAGTGGTCAAGAATGTGGATACAGTATTCGGGTGCTTGAAACAGGCAAACAACGGAATCCATGCAACGGTGGACGAGATGGATGAGGCCATTGGCGAAAGGATGCGGCAACAATCATGAACGCACTGGATACCAATGTGTTGATTCGATTTCTGGTGGCTGATGATGAGAAGCAGGCCAACAGGGTTCGATTGCTGTTTAAACAGGCGGAAGCGGATCAACAAAAGCTCTATGTGCCGGTATTGGTGGTGCTTGAAATGCTGTGGATTCGATTACTATGATGAGCAGAGCACACTCAGCGGCAGTAAAATTCTTGCTGGCGTGGATAGTCTGTTACAAGTCGCCGGCCAGAAAGGGGAGACGCTGTGGGATAGCGACTCCATCCATATCGGTACGGTAAAAGCATTACAAGGTAAATCCGCGCAGACCGTTTCTGAGGGCGACTGGCGTGCTTGAGAAAGTAATCTCCGGTGGTCAGGCCGGGGTGGATCGGGCGGCGCTGGATGCCGCCATGGATGCGGGGATTACGGTGGGCGGCTGGTGCCCGCGCGGGCGCAGGGCTGTTGACGGCGTGATCCCGGCCAAATATCCATTGCAGGAAACGCCAGGCAAATCTTACAAGACGCGCACCAAATGGAATGTGCGCGATGCCGATGCCACGCTAATTATCTGCCGCGATGAGCCAACCGGCGGCACCGCCCTGACCATCAAACAATGCGAAGCATTGAATAAGTCATATTACCTCTATCAAATTCAGGGGAACAACAGCGCATACGTCGATGGCCCGGAAAACCCGTATGATGTACTCTACTTGTTCAACTGCCACCAGATTCGCATCCTCAATGTCGCTGGCCCGAGAGAAGGAAAGCATTGCCCTGTTTACGATCATGCCTATGGATTTCTGGCGGAACTGTTTTCGCTACTGCAAGGTTGCAAGGATATTTGTGAGCCTGAATCACACTACAGTTGTGAATTGAAGTGGGCTTGAACTTCATGCACTGGCATTTTTCCGATTCCTGATTATCCTTGAAATCTGTTTCTTGTTTAGCTCATGGTAGAACCTATGAGAGAATTTCTCAAATATGGCTTTTATAAAATCGAGTGTTTTTTGTGGGTTGGATAAATCGATCAATGATTCGGAAGTATATAAGGATGAAGGATGTATAATGCTCAGATTGTGGCTGGATCGTTATTGTTAACTGAGACCAGGAGGATCACCAGGTTGAAGGATCAATTGGATGGTCAGGGTGAGGAGGCATGGCATCAGGCTGTGGTGGTGGAAAATGTACTGCAAAAAAAAAGTCCTGCCAGTGCATTGCGGCAGGCACGCTTGATTCGCAATCGTTTGAAGGAGGCACCTGACTGTCTTCTCTCTTTATTGTCCGAAGGCTCCCAGGATATGGCGGTTCAAGCCTGTATGGCGGTTGTTATCAAACACAGCAATCTGCTGGCAGATTTTATGGATCACGTTGTGAGGGAACATCATCGCTGTTTTGAACCTGATCTCAATAAGCAGGATTGGGTTCGTTTTCTGGAGAATTGCGGAGCCTATGCCCCGGAGGTGACTGCGTGGTCAGAATCAACACGAATAAAGCTGGGACAGGTTGTTTTCCGAACTCTGGCGGAAGCCGGGTATATTGATAACACCCGCAGCATGCGGTTAAAAAAAGTTGTCATTCTCCCGGAAATACAATCATGTATGGAATCGTGTGGTGACAATAAAACCTTGCGCTGCATGCTTGTGAATTCATGAGTTATCAACTGGATCAGCGATTAAATATGATTTTACCAAAAATAAAAGATCCGAATTTTCTTTCCGGCAAAGGGGTTGGAAATGATATAGCCTTTTATATCTTTGACTATGCTCCTGAATTTGAACCCCGAGTTCGAGAGCACATTAAATTTATAATGGCTCAACTGGAAAAAAACAAAAACGGATCGAAAGTTATGCACATTAACCTTTTTCAGTTGTTGATCGACCATCTACAGCAACGCAAGTTATTAGACAGGTCGATTACCATGCAACAAAGCAAAGGTGATGATGTAGTAATGAAAGCATTAACCGGCCCCCTTGCTGCTGATAAATTATCGAAATTGATTGCTGAAACCGTAACGACATCAGAAGCTAAAATTTTATTTCTTAGTGGTGTCGGTTCAGCCTGGCCTCTAGTTAGAACGCATAGGTTGCTCAATAACCTGCACGCATTGATCGAAGGGGTACCACTTGTGTTGTTTTATCCGGGTGAATATGACGGGCAATATTTACGCTTATTTAACCTGATACAGGAAAAAAATTATTACAGGGCATTTCGGCTGGTTGAGTAGCATGATTTTACAGGTGGAGGGAAAGCAGTAATGGAAATCGGAAAGATATTTGCAAGATCGCTTGATCGACCGATCAATGGCGTTGTAAAAGCAGATCAACTCGGGCAGTCGGTTGTCTTTCAGGAACTTGACGAATATGTCATTACGCGCGAACTGGATAAACATTTCAGGAAATTCTTTGAGACATATTCGGAAGCTATCAAAAATCCGAATAATCCAGCCGCAATTGAATCTATGGGGGTATGGATCTCCGGTTTTTTCGGCTCCGGTAAATCACACTTTATCAAAATTCTTTCCTATCTGCTGGAGAATCGGTCTGTTGTCGACCCAGATGGTGAAAACCGTAATGCACTGAGTTTTTTCAAAGAAAAGATCGATGATCCAACACTACTTGCAGATATCACATTGTCTTCAAATGAGCCGACAGAAGTGGCGCTATTCAATATTGATAGCAAAGCCGATACACAGGGTGGCGAAGATGCGATACTCAGGGTCTTTTTACGTGTGTTTAATGAAATACAGGGCTTTTGCGGGGATCACCCTCACATCGCCCATATGGAACGGCAACTTGAAAGCAGAGGCAAGTTGGGTGCTTTTAAAGCGCATTTTTGCAATAGAGCAGGCAACGCATGGGAAGATGAACGTGATGCTTATGCTTTTATGCAGGAAGAGATTGTTCAGGCTCTGTCTGAAGTCCTGGGACAATCAACGGATGCTGCCCTGAATTGGTATGAAGGTTCCGAGCAATCATTCAGAGAGATGTTTAATATCGAGAACTTTTCGAAATGGGTCAAAGCGTATCTCGATAGCCGTGGCGCAAAGCACCGGATTGTATTTCTGGTGGATGAGGTGGGTCAGTTTATTGGTGGCAACGGCAAGTTGATGTTGAACCTGCAAACCATTACAGAAAACCTTGGTACAGCCTGTGAGGGAAAGGCATGGGTCATTGTGACCTCTCAGGAGGATATTGATGCTGTGCTGGGTGAATTTCGCACTGCGCGCGAACAGGACTTCTCCAAAATTCAGGGTCGATTCAAAACACGCCTTTCTCTTTCCAGCGCCAATACCGATGAGGTCATTCAAAAGCGTTTGCTGGAAAAGAACAACGAAGTGATACCAGAACTGTCTGGTCTGTTTGATGAGAAGGGAGATATCTTGCGTAATCAGATCAGTTTCAGTGATGCCAAGATGACATTCAGCAATTTTACGGACAGCCAAAGCTTTGTTGTCAATTACCCGTTCGCGCCCTATCACTTTCAGTTGGTACAGAAAGTTTTCGAGTCCATTCGCAAGGCCGGTGCAACAGGTGTTCACTTAAGCCGGGGGGAGCGTTCCATGCTGGATGCATTTCAGCATGCGGCGCTATCGATCAAAAAACAGGCGATTGGTGCGCTGGTGCCGCTATATCATTTCTATCCATCCATAGAAAGCTTTCTGGATACAGCAATCAAAAGAACCATCGAGCAGGCTGATGAATCGAATGTATTGGAATCCTTTGATGCAGAGTTATTGCGGGTGCTGTTTCTGATTCGTTACGTAGATGTGCTCAAGGGCAATGTCGATAATCTGGTGACACTCTGCCTGAAAGAGATAGATGCTGACCGTCTGGCATTACGGCGGCAGATAGAGGAAAGTCTGGTACGTCTTGAAAAGCAGAATTTAATCAACCGTAGTGGCGACATCTATTATTTCCTGACCAATGAGGAACGGGATGTCAGCCGTGAAATTCGTAATGTGGATATTGTTGCCGGCGAAGAAACCCGGCTTCTGACAGAGTTGGTATTTGAAGATCTGTTTCAGGGGATGAACAAACATCGTTATGTTCCCAATCGCTCGGATATGCCAGTCAATCGTATATGTGACGGCCATGTCTTTGGTGGCAGGGGTGATCATGAATTGAGCATTGCAGTGATCACGCCCATGGCAGATGACTATATGCTGTTTGAACATGATGCCCGCTGCATTCTGCAAAGCAATGAACACCAGGGGCATGTCCTGATCCGGTTGCCGGATGATAAAGATTTATCGCGTGAGCTTGGTATCTGGCTGAAAACAGATAAATATATCAGAGCCCGGTCGGATGACAGTAATCCGGATACCTATAAACGTATTTTGCGTGACCGAGCCGAGGAGAATCGGGATCGAAAAGTTCGCTTGATGGCACTGCTGGAGGATATGTTTACTCGTGCGACGACGTTTGTTGCAGGCCAGAAACTGGAAATAAAAGCGGCGGATGTGCGCGCTGGATTGAGTGAAGCGCTCGATTATCTGGTCGAAAATACCTTCAGTAAGCTCGGTTATCTGGAAGCTATTCAAGACGAGCCGTTGCGCGAGATCAAGGCTGTCCTCCTAGCCAATAATATTGATCAGCAGGGCATGGATGCGAACTGGCAGGAAGGCAATGCCAAAGCCATGGGAGAGGTGCGTGATTTCCTTGATTTAAGCCAACAGGGGAATCATCGGGTCGTATTGGATGAACTGGTTGAGCGCTTCAAACGTCGCCCCTATGGCTGGCCGGAATGGGAGACGGTGTTGTTGGTTGCACGGCTTGCTGTTGCTGGTGAAATAAGCCTGATCATGGATGAGCCACTGGAACCAAGGCAAGCCATTGAGCCGCTTTCCAAAACCATGCGATGGAAACTGGTTAAGATTGAAAAAATGCGCCGGGCAGATGCACATACCATCGCGCAGGCTCGTTTGCTGGGACGGGATATGTTTCAGCGCCTTGGCTCGGAAGATGGAAAAGGCTTGTTTGATTTTTTGCGAGAGGATCTTCAAGTCTGGCGTGATGAATTGAACCGCTTCTATCCTTTGGCCAATACAGGGCGTTATCCGGGCAAAAAGGATATCGAGCAAGCTCTGGCGTTGCTGGATAGGATCCTGTCGTTCCGGGAACCGGCAACATTTCTTGAACGCCTGTTGGATGAAAAACAGGCGTTGCTGGAGATGGCGGATGACATCCATGACCTGTCCGACTTTTATAATCACCAGCGGGCGGGATGGGATGCTTTGCTGGTGGCGTATGAACAGGAGTTATCGGTTGATCGCATATCACTGGAACGAAATGAACAGGCGCATTCCGCACTCAACGAACTGGAAGCCATTCTTCAGTCCGAGACGCCTTATGGGATGATTGCCAGTGCAGATGCCCTGGTGAAAAAACTGCGTTCGATTTTGAACGTGATGCTCAATGACCGGCGCGCACTGGCTATGAGGAAAGCGGATGAAAAGATAGATGAGATCAAGCAGGCGCTGGAGGCGGTGAAAGCAGATGTTGATCTCTGCAATCAGTGCCTGCATCCGTTGCAGCAATGCCGGATTGCGATTGAGAAGGCCGCCCATATGGCCGCTATCATTCAGGCTCAGGATGATGCCCGCTCTGCCCGTGATAACGCGCTGGATGCGATTCAGAACAAACAGAATCGGGTAAAAGAAGCAGACTCCAAACCGGTGCCGGTGGCCATCGTATATCCCAATCGCTTCTCCGGTTATGGTGATCTGGAGAATGAAGCGGATGTAGAGAATTATCTAGCGTGCCTGCGTGAAGAGTTACTTATGGCTCTGCGCAGTGGCAAGCGCATCAGGATTCGCTGATGGACACTTCAAAACTGAAAGCTTTTGCCATCAGCGCCCGGAATACTCTGATTCGGCAAGTGGAAGATCAGGCGGCATTGCTGGGTATTTCAAGGCAACATACCGAGCCAGCCATCATGCAGGGTGATGTTGCCATGGTGATGGGGAAACCATATCCACGCAACGTTGGTGAACAGCATCAGAAGCTGGTGGATCGGATTCGCCAGCAGAGTTTTGACTACGTAATTGAAGCGGTGGCCTATGGATGGTTCAACCGCTTTGTAGCGCTTCGATTCATGGAACTGCATGGTTATCTGGAGCACGGCTTACGGGTGTTAAGTCATCCCGACCCGTCCGAACAGCACCCTCAAATTCTCAAGGATGCCGAACACGCCCATTTTCCCGGCCTGGATATAGACGATGTGATTTCGCTTAAACTGGCCGGAGATCAGGATGACACGCTTTATCGCAAATTATTGCTTGCCCAGTGCAATGATTTGCATGCTGCGATGCCGTTCCTGTTTGAACGTATTGACAATGAAAACGAACTGCTGCTTCCCGCCAACCTGCTGCATTCCGATTCTGTTATTCGAAGGTTGATTGATGAAATTCCGGAAGAGGACTGGCAGCAGGTTGAAGTGATCGGCTGGCTATACCAGTTTTATATTGCTGAAAAGAAGGCTGAAGTGATTGGCAAGGTGGTGAAAAGCGAAGATATACCCGCTGCCACACAGCTTTTTACGCCCAACTGGATCGTAAAATACATGGCTCAGAACAGCCTGGGGCGCGAGTGGATGATGGCCAACCCGCAATCGCTGCTGAAAGATAAAATGGAGTACTATATTGATTCGGTGGCAGAAGAAAATCTCACCGACGAGCGTCTTGAGCCTGAATCCATCAGCGTACTTGATCCCGCTTGCGGGTCCGGGCATATCCTGGTTGAAGCCTACGATCTGCTGAAAGCCATGTATCAGGAACGCGGCCACCGTACGCGTGATATTCCGCAAATGATCCTCAAGAATAATCTGTTCGGCCTGGAAATTGATGAACGCGCGGCACAATTATCAGCCTTTGCGCTGATGATGAAAGCGAGAGCTGATGACCGGCGTATTTTCGGGAGGGGAATTCAACCCCACATTTATACCATCCGTGATACGAAGGGTTTTGATTGCCCATCCCTGGCGCGAGAGATGCTGCGCGTTGCCAGTCGCCCGTTGCTGGCTGATGATGATCTGTTTCCAGACACCTTGAAACAACCGGCGCTCACC
Organism: Mariprofundus sp.; assembly: GCA_027019785.1. Lineage (GTDB taxonomy): Bacteria > Pseudomonadota > Zetaproteobacteria > Mariprofundales > Mariprofundaceae > Mariprofundus. The sequence continues at coordinate 9,192 of JALUWF010000095.1, forward strand.
ATGGCGAATACCCGAATCAGTGCGGATGATATGATTCTGCTGCTGAAATTGTTTGATGATGGGCAGACTTTTGGTTCCATGATTCGCATCCCGGATCATCTGAAGTCGAAGCTGGGTGAGATTCACAGGTTGACGTTATCCGCATTGCAATCGGGTGATTTGACGGTCATGAATGCAGCCAAGATCGTACTTCCCATTGTCCGCCAAGCCATGCTGCTTGCCTCCGAATACCATGTTGTGATTGCCAACCCTCCTTATATGGGCGGCAAGGGCATGAATCCCAAACTAAAACAGTTTGCTAAAGACTCTTATCCAGACAGTAAATCAGATCTGTTTGCGATGTTTATCGAGCGAAATCTTGATTTAACCTTGCAACAGGGAGCAGTAGCAATGATCACTATGCAAAGCTGGATGTTTTTGTCCTCATTTGAAAAGTTGCGCACAAAAATACTGGACACTCATACGATTCTATCTATGGCACACCTTGGTGCGAGAGGCTTCGACTCCATTGGTGGAGAAGTTGTTTCGACTACGGCCTTTGCTATAAAGAAAGAACACAACCCAAACTATAAAGGGGCTTACCTTCGCCTAGTTGATGGCAGGTCAGAATCGGAAAAGTCAGCGATGTTTAAAGAGGCTATTCAGTGACTCATTTTATCACGCAACTGATCTCACGGGACGAGTGCAAAACGCTGGAGTTCAAACGGGATGCATCGTCGCCCAGGCCGATACTTAAAGCACTCATCGCGTTTGCCAACAGTGCCGGTGGGCGGCTGGTGATTGGCGTTGCAGATGATAAACAGATTGTCGGTGTTGAGAATCCGTTGGATGAAGAGGAGCGGCTGTGCAATCTGATTGCCGATTCGATTTCGCCGCGTTTGGTGCCGAATATCGAGCTGGTAACCCTTGATGATAAAACGCTGATGGTTGTCGAGGTATTCCTCAGCAACTCGCGCCCCCATTGGTTGAATACAGAAGGAGCGCAAGAAGGCGTGTATGTCCGCCTTGGCTCCAGCAACCGTAAAGCCGACCATGCCCTGATTGCCGAGCTTCGGCGTTCTGTTGAAGGTGTGGTCTTCGATGAGATGGCTATGCCCGATCTATTGGTTGATGATTTGGATTTGAAAGCGGCACAGCAGGCATTTGGTGATCGCCGCCATCTGGATGAACAGGCGCTGCTGACGCTGAAATTGCTCACCCATCATCAGGGAAAACTGGTGCCAACCAAAGGGGGAATCCTGCTCTTCGGCAAGCAGCGGACATTCCATTTTTCCGATGCGTGGATTCAGTGCGGTCGTTTCTTCGGAACTAAAAAAATAGATATCTTTGACCATATCGAGATCGATGAGCCCCTGCCCAAAGCTGTAGATGAGGTGATGCTATTTATGAAAAAGCATGCCTTTCGCGGTGCAGACCTATCCGAAGTGCGTCGCAAGGATGTGTGGAGCATCCCATTGGGCATATTGCGCGAGGTCATCATCAATGCCATTGTCCATAGCGACTACTCCCAGCGCGGCGCACCGATTCGGGTGGTGTTTCTTGATGATCGCATCGAAGTGGAAAGCATGGGCATTCTGCTTCCCGGCTTGACGATTGAAGAGATGAAACAAGGTACATCCAGAATCCGCAATCATGTGATCGCCCGTCTGTTCCGTGAGTTGGATCTGGTTGAGCAGTGGGGAACCGGTGTTCGCAGAATTTTCGAGGAAGCCAGAGAGTTGAAGCTGCCTGAACCGAAGATTGAAGAAGTAGGCATGCGTTTGCGCTTTACTGTTTATCTGTCAAAACCACATCAGATTTCATCAACCCGGTCAGGGGTACAGTCCGAAGAGGATGCGAAGTCACGGCTAGAGTCACGGCTAGAGTCACGGCTAGAGTCAAAATTAGCGGTAAGGATCTTTGCTTTGCTCTCCGAAAAAGAGATGAGAAAATCGGAATTGGCTGAAAAACTGGGACATAAGTCCATTTCAGGTGAGCTAAACAAACAAATCAAACGCCTTCTGGATATGGGCTATATTGAAAGAACCATCCCCGATAAGCCGAATAGTAGGTTGCAGAAGTATAGAATAACAAAAGGTAATACAAAGGTATAAGCCATGAAAATTATCGACATTCATACCAAAAATGCAGGTCCATTGGAAAATGGAAATATTCAATTGAACAATGATTGGACAGAGACGAGTGAGAATAAAGTTCTGTTTACAGGGCCTAATGGTTGCGGAAAATCCACGCTGCTTCGATTGATTGCGATGTTTTGGGAAGCAACGGCTTACTGGCTAGATAATCATAAGATTTTGCCACAAAGACACGAGGCGAGAATCTATTTACAGCAATGGGCTGGCGTGGCGGTTGTTGTTGATGGCATAGAACCATTTCATGATCAACCTGTTGCCTTTGTTTTTGGTTCCTTAACCTGGATCAGTGCCTTACGAGAAAAGTATCATGGTGTTGTATTTATCGGTGAAAGTATTGTTCAAAGAAACCAGCCAGTCCACCCCAAACGCGCATTGTTAATGCCGAAAGAGGAATGGATTAGCGCATGGGGAAACAATCGAAAAAAAATGACTTTATCCTATGATCATGTCGATTGTCCGAATATGATCTACTTGGATGCAGAAGAACGCCGTTGGGTGAAGCCGAAACGAAACCTTTCTGAACCACAACCTGATCTTCTATCACAGCGGTGGCTGACCCGTTATATCGTGACAGAGGACTGGAAGGGGCAACTTGAAGCCTCTTTGATTGCGCTGAAAACAACACAACTACATCGCTTCCATGATGTCATTCGCCATTTGAATGATTTTTTAATAGGCAAAGAGATTGATACGGACATGAAAGCAGGCGAAGGGCGCTTGCGAGTGCGGCTTAAAAACAGAAAAGGCGCTTACCACTCGCTGGACGAACTGAGTGCAGGTGAACATCAGGTGCTCATTCTTATTTATTTGATTAGCCGCTGGATGCAACGGGGTGGCATTGTGTTGATTGATGAGCCGGATTTGTATTTACACCCATCACTGGTGGATCCGCTGCTGTCTTCTCTGGAAAAGCTGGTTGCAGAGAATGATGGTCAACTGTTGATCACTTCCCATGCTGTAGATATTTGGCGGCGTTATGAAAATCATGGAAAGCGGATTGAATTGAAACTTAATGGCGGTGGTCAACAGGCATGAGCAAGATTCAACAGAAAATTAAGACCATTGAAGAAGAAAAAGTTGGTGCAAGCAGCAAGCGAGTATTACTCGTTGAAGGTATTGATGATGTCCATGCCATCACTTCTTTTCTAAACAAGACATACCCTAAATGGGAAAAACATTGGGTGGTTAGCGAGGCAGGCAATAAAGGCATGGTACTGCAAATGCTTTCAGAACGCCCGAATTGGCTTGGTGTTGTAGATCGAGATGAATGGATCCAGAAAGTTATCGAAGAAAAACAGCGACAATTTCAAAATCTTTGGGTTTTGCCTCGCTTTTGTATAGAAAATTATTTGATTGTACCGAATGAGTTATGGGCTGCATTTCCCACCAATCAGCAAGAGAAGATAGCTGGTGGCATGACTGTGCTTGAAACAAAGCTACTCAATAATTTGGGTCAATGGGTTGCGCATGGTGTTTTGTGGTCAGTCATTAACCCATTATGGGAAGGCTTACGGTCTAAAGGATTTAAAGAGGCATTGCTTGCGCCTGATGTGGCTTTGAATGAAGAAAAAATCAAAGCCACACTACAAGAGTGGCACGATTATCTGGAGCCAGAGAAATTGTGGAATATTTTTCAAACACGCCATGTAGAAGTGAAAAAACTTTCCACTGAAGAACAACTTAAACAATGGGTGCATGGCAAGAAGTTTTATGCCCATGTGGTGAATCCTGCTCTGAATAGTGTATTGGGAACAAAATTAGCAGATGATAGGAAAAAGGCAATCTTTCGCACTTCTCCAGTCCCCGATGATTTGAACGAATTGTGGGAAAAGATGGGATTCAACGATGAATGAGAAGATAGTGGATAGTGAAAAGACAGTGGGAAGTGGAGAGTGTGTAGTGGAAAGCAAAAAGCCGGAAGATTATTTCTTTCGGGCGTCGGCTGCGGATTTCAAGAAGATTCCGAGCAAGCCAATTGCGTATTGGGTCGGAAAAAGCCTTCGTGATTTGTATTCCTCACATAAACTTGCAGGAGAAGTTTCTAAGGCAGTAGTTGGTCTCCAGACTGGAGATAATGACAGGTTTATAAGATTTTGGTATGAAGTTGATAACTCTCGGATTAGCACTAATCTAACTAATACTGAAGAAAGTAAAAGTAATTCTATCAAGTGGGTTCCTTATAATAAGGGAGGAGCTTACAGAAAGTGGTATGGGAATAGAGAGTACGTTGTAAATTGGGAAGGTGATGGAGTAGAAATAAGAAACTTCAAAGATTCAAGGGGGAAGTTGAGATCTCGCCCCCAGAATACCAGTTTTTATTTTAGGGAAGCAATTACATGGTCCGAAATAACCTCATCGTGGAAATCTTTCAGGTTTAATTCTGCAGGCTCGATTTCTGATGTTAAAGGGCAATCAGCATTTTTTTCTGATAGGATGCTTTTGTTTAAAACTTTAGCATGGCTAAATTCCAATATAACTGAGTATCTAACAAAAGTGCTGAATCCAACTCTGAGCTTTCAATCAGGTGATTACCGAAATATTCCACTTCCACTTATGGATGATGAATGTGGGAAGCTTGCGAAGCGAGCAGTTAAAATAAGTAAGGTTGATTGGGATGCTTCTGAATTGTCTTTTGATTTTAAAACATTGCCAATAATTAGGAAATGTTCTCAATTATCAGCAAGCTACATTGATTATAGAAAATTTTGCAATGCGCTATTTTCAGAATTAATTCAAATTGAAAAATATCTTAATGAAAACCTTGTTAAATCTTATGAGTTGCAGTGTGATGTAAGGACAGATGTTAAGAGTGAACAGATTACTCTGACCTGCAATCCGCATTATCGCTATGGCGGCGATAAAACGGCAGTGGAGCTGGAGGCTCTGCTGCTGGCTGATACGATGAAGGAGTTTATCTCTTATGCCGTGGGCTGCATGTTCGGTCGCTATTCGTTGGATAAGGAAGGCTTGATACTTGCCACCCAGGGAGAAACGCTGGATGACTACTTGAAGCAGGTTCCTGAGCCGACCTTCATGCCCGATGAGGACGGCATCGTGCCGGTTTCCGATTATGCGTGGTTTGATGATGATGCGAGCAATCGTTTCTTTGCCTTTGTCGCCACGATATGGCCGAAGGAGGTGCTGGATGAGAATCTCGATTTTATTGCTGAATCGCTTAAACCCAGGAGGGGAGAGTCGGCGCGTGAGACGATTCGCCGATATATCAGCCAGTCGTTTTTCAAGGATCATCTGAAACGATATAAAAAGCGACCGATTTACTGGCTCTTTTCCAGTGGTAGAGAGAGCGCCTTTGAATGTCTGGTCTATCTGCATCGCTACAATGAAGGCACGCTGGCGCGGATGCGGACGGAGTATGTGATTCCACTTTCCGGCAAGCTCAATGCCCGCGTGGATCACCTGCGCGAAGAGGCGGAGCAGGCGCAGAGCTCCGCTGCTCGCAACCGGATGCTAAAAGAGTTTCAGGTCATGGAGAAAAAACGCGAGGAGTTGCGTCAGTTTGATGAGAAGCTCCGCCACTATGCTGATCAGCGCATTAGTATTGATCTCGATGATGGCGTCAAGGTCAACTACGGCAAGTTCAATGGCCTGCTCGCTGAAGTCAAAGCTGTGACGGGAAAGAAATAGAGGTAATGCAATGATAAATGAAATTCAAATTGATAATTTCAAATCCCTGTCCGGCTTTAGCATGAAGCTGGATAAGTTTAATTGTCTGATCGGGCTGAATGGCTCCGGCAAATCTACCATTTTGCAGGCGATGGATTTTCTTGCCCGGCTTGTGTACGGGCGCATGGATGAGTGGCTGGCTGAAAGGCATTGGGAAAAAAGCGATTTGAATTGCAAGCTGACCAAGAAACAGAACATCAGCTTTGAAATATCAGTCGATCTTGAACAATGGC